>CAYWBX010000171.1:0-6825 GCA_964456015.1 uncultured Hyphomicrobiaceae bacterium
GGGCGGCCGCCTTCACCGCGTCGGCGGTGCCGAGCTGGGCAGCCTGGACGAAGATCTCGGCGTCGGGCGCCTCTGCGAGGGCCTCGGCGGCGACGTCCTCCATCTGCGGCCCGATCACCACGGCGATCCGAGCGGCGCCGGCCGCGGCGGCCGTGCGCAGGACGTGGCGGACCATCGCCAGCCCCGCCACCTCATGCAGCACCTTGGGGCGCGCCGACTTCATGCGGGTTCCCTTGCCGGCAGCGAGGACGATGGCGAGGAGGGGAGGGCTGGTCATCTGACGATCCCGGTCGAAGTGGGGCAGCGGGCGAAAATTCCTGAGAGACTTCAATGGCAATGGCGGGCTGTGAATGCGAGTCGACACCGCTGACGCGCCCCGGACCCTTGCCGAACCGCCCGCCATTTGCAAGTCGGGCGGCCGCCCGGTCCCCATTGCCGATTAGGCGGACGACAACCGGTGTGTGGCAGTCTGCGTCAAGCCTGCCGGGACAGGCCGCTTTCGCGGATCATCGGATCGGAACTGGTGGACAAGATCATCTGGCAGAGACCGCCGAGGCCGTGGGAGCTCTGTGAGGGCGGCCAAGCCCTGCGCGTCGGCGGCCGCCGCGTCCGGCTCGCGGACATCGTCGATCATACAACCTACGAAGAGATCGAGCCGAACATCACCGGCCACCTGATGGCCGTCGGCCTCTTCTTCGCGCTCGGATCGGTCTTCGTCGTGCCGGTGATCATGACGCTTGTCGGCCCGAAGTTCCTGATCGGCGCGGCGCTCTTCGGAGGCCTTGGGGCGGCGGCGATCGGGGAGGTGCTGCGGCGACGACCGATCCGGCTCTGGCGCGTGGACATCGCGCTCGCATCGGGCGAGACGGTGACGTTCGCATGGGCTTCTCCCGATGAGGTCCTGGCGCTCGATGAGGTGCTCGCCGGCCTCGGCTGAACCGGCGACGGCTCTCGTGGCGGTCCGCCTCCGATCGCCCCGCTCGCCCCCGGCCGGTGGTTCACCGTTGCGGCGGCCCGGGCGACGTGCATCATGGAAGCCGGAGCAAGCGCAGGCATGGAGAGAGGCGGATGGCCGGCACGCCGGAGCGGAAGAATGTCGTCCGGGAGGGGACAGGCGGGCGCAACGTGCAGGACGTGGGCGGGCTCGACTTCGGTCCGATCGACCGCAGCGAGCACGACCTTGCGCTTTGGGAGAAGCGCACCGACGCGATGCTCAATCTGCTCACCGGCCCGAAGAAGGCGGCCTTCAAGATCGATGCGATGCGGCGCGTGATCGAGAGCTACAGCGAGCAGGAATACGACCGCACTCAGTACTACGAGAAGTGGATCCGCGCCTTGCGCAATCTGATCGTCGAGCAGGAAATCGTCACCGCGAAAGAGATCGAGGCGCGCATGGCGGAGCTCAGGAAGAAGCATACCGCCGCCGGGCGGCGCGTCTCGAAAGAAAAGATCGCCTGGGAGTGAGCGCAATGGCGTCCCCAATGAAGGCGTCGCGGACGCGGTTCAAGGTGGGCGATACGGTGCGCGTCGCCTCCCGCAAGTCGCTGGGTCACTGCCGGACGCCCGCTTACGTGCGCGGCAAGACCGGCATCGTCACCAGGATCGAGGGCCTCATGCACAACCCCGAGACCCTCGCCTATCACCGGCCCGGCTTACCGCTTCAGGTCTGGTACAAGCTGAGGTTCAAGCAGTCGGACCTCTGGCGCGGCTACAAGGGCGATCCGGGCGACCATCTCGAGCTTGATCTGCAGGAAAACTGGCTCGAAGAGGCCAAGGGGGTGCGCCGATGACGCACGACCACGACCATGACGACGATCACGACCACGCTCATGCACACGGGGCCGGTCACGACCATGCGTATCCGCCGCAGAAGGATCATGATGCCGGCGAGATGAGCGCCTACGAGTTGCTCGAGGAGGCGGTGCGAACGCTGCTCGTCGAGAAGGGCGTGCTCACGGAGCGTGAGATCGCGGCCCAGATCGACCTCATGGATAGCCGCACGCCGGCGCTCGGCGCGAAAGTGGTGGCCAAGGCGTGGACCGATCCCGCCTTCAAGAAGCGGCTGCTCAACGACACGCGGTCGGCGCTCGCCGAGCTTGGCATCGACATCGGCTCGCTTGCCGATTATCGCACCGTCGAGAACACGGCGAAGGTGCACAATGTGGTCGTGTGCACGCTCTGCTCCTGCTACCCGAAATTCCTGCTCGGCATTCCGCCCGCCTGGTACAAGAGCCTCGCCTATCGCGCGCGCGTCGTCCGGGACCCGCGCGGCGTGCTCGCCGAGTTCGGCGTCGTGCCGAAGGCGGGGGTCGAGGTGCGCGTGCACGATTCAACGGCGGAGCTGCGCTATCTCGTTCTGCCGATGCGCCCGAAGGGCACCGAGGGCTGGAGCGAGGCCGAGCTCGCGAGCCTCGTGACGCGCGACTGCATGATCGGAACGGCGGTTCCGACCGTCGGAGCGAGAGCCGCCGCCGAATGATCGAAGGGTTCCGACAACAACAGGGAAGTGGGCTCATGCGCCGCGCATCATGTTCAGGGTTTGGCACCGCCAGCTTGCGGGGTGCGCTCGCTCTCGCCCCGATCCTCTACTCGCTGTTCTGGGCGGGGCCGGCCGCGGCGCACCACGCCATGGGCGGCACGACGCCGACGACCTTCTTCGAGGGATTGCTCTCGGGGCTCGGCCATCCGGTGATCGGCCCCGACCATCTCGCGTTCGTGATCGCGATCGGGATCGCGGCGGCGCTGGTGCCGGCGGGGCTTTCGCTCATCGCCCTGTTCGTTGCCGCCTCCACGGCCGGCGTCCTCATCCATGCGGCGGCTCTCGATCTGCCGCTCGTCGAGCCGCTGGTTTCAACCAGCGTGATCATCGCAGGCCTTCTCATCGCCGCGGGACGGGGGGCGAACCAGCCGCCGTGGCTCGCGCTCGCTGCAATCGCGGGGCTCCTGCATGGCTATGCATTCGGCGAGGCCGTGATCGGGGCCGAGCGCGGCGTGATCGGGGCCTATCTGATCGGCCTTGCCTGCATCATGTCGGCGATCGCGGCAGCGATGCTCGTGTCCGGTCGGGTGCTCAGGCGCTCCGACGCGAGCGCGGCTGGCCTGCGCGGCGGCGGCGTCGCGCTGGCGGCGACCGGCGCCGTCATGCTTGCTGCGACATTCGCGTGAGACGCGAGACGGGGCGATGTCTGATACGGGCATGACATCCGGCACGGCGGCGCATGGGGCGGACGCGGAGCCGATCGCCCGGCGCTTCGAGGCGTTGCCGGGGCTGGTTGCGGCCGATACGAGGCTCATCGACCGCGGACGCTTCCTCACGGTCGACTGGAAGATCGGCATCGGCCCGCTCGCGCTTCTGGTGTCGGTCGAGCGCGGACGTGTGGCGAGCGTCGCGCGCGGTCCATTCCTGCTGAGGCCCTGGGCGTTCGCGCTTGCCGCGCCGGCGGAGGTCTGGCGGCGGTTTCTCGAACCCATTCCGGCGCCGGGTTTTCACGATATCCTCGCGCTCTCGAAGGCGCAGCGGCTCAGCATCGAGGGCAATCTGCAGCCGCTCATGGCCAACCTTCAGTACGTCAAGGACGTGCTCGCGCTGGCCCGGGCTCACGGGACGGGGTGACAGGGCGATGGCAGCGATCCTCGAGCCGATCATCGGCCGCTACATGCATCTCGAGCTCTCCGGCCGCCCGCACCGGCTCTACTTCGAGGAGGCAGGCGCCGGGATTGCGCTCGTGTGCCTGCACACCGCCGGTGCCGACGGACGACAGTTCCGCCACATCCTCAATGATCCTGCGATCACGAAGCATTACCGCGTCATCGCCTTCGACATGCCCTGGCACGGCAAGTCGCTGCCGCCCGAAGGCTTCGAGCGGGAGGAATACCGGCTCACCACGCGCGCCTATACGCAGATGGTGCTCGACGTGTGCGATGCGCTCGACCTAGAGCGGCCCGTCGTCATGGGCTGCTCGATCGGCGGCCGGCTGGTGCTGAACCTTGCCGCGGAACATCCAAGGCGCTTTCGTGCGCTGATCGGGCTTGAATCGGCCGACTATCAGCAGCCCTGGTACGACACCGAGTGGCTCAACCGGCCCGACGTTCACGGCGGCGAGGTGTGCGGCGCGCTCGTCTCCGGCATGATGGCGCCGCAAAGCCCGGCCGCATCGCGGCACGAGACGCTCTGGATGTACCGCTCGAGCGGGCCGGGCGTGTTCAAGGGCGATCTTCATTTCTATCGCGTCGACGGCGACCTCAGGCAGGTGGTGGAGCGCATCGACACGCGCCTGTGCCCGCTCTATCTGCTCACCGGCGAGTACGATTTCTCGTGCACGCCGGAGGACACGCTGCGCACCGCGGCCAGGATCAAGGGCGCCGAGGTGACGATCATGAAGGAGCTCGGGCATTTCCCGATGAGCGAGAATCCGGCGCAATTCCGACGCTACATTCTTCCCGTTCTCGACAAGATTCGCGCCGGCGGCTGATGCCGCGAGGGCCTCGTCATCGAGGCGAGGGTTCGCCGTCGGCGATGGCGTCAAGGACGAGAAGCGCGCCGGCGAGCATGTCGAAGCCCGAACTGGCTCCGGTCTGCTGGAGAGCGGCGATGGCGTCGGCCATGGCGCGCTTGTGGCCGGTCAGGATCGCGCAGAGCATGTGATGGAGCGGGGCCGCAGGCTCGCCCGAGGCCGCGCAGGCGAGGAAGGCGCGGGAGAGCGGGGTCGTCGCGTCCGCGGGCGCCTGCGCGATCGCAGCGGCGACATGGCGCGCAAGGCGCGGAGCGCCTGCGGCATGCAGGGCGATCATGAGACCCGACAGGAGGTCGTCGCCGGCCGGGGTGAGGCCGGCGCCGAGGCCCAGAAGGCCGCGAACGGCGGCGGCCGCCGCTTGATCGAGATCGCAACCGCCCCTGAGCGCCACCGCGAGCCAGTCTGCCAGCGTGGCAATCTTGAGCCCTGCTGCCCGGAGCGTGGCGCGTTCGACGGCACTTGCGCTCGGCGTTGTGCGGGGTGACACGAGGAGCCCGGCGATGCTTCCTTCGGGCACGATCGGCCCGGCCAGCCGGCGCGCTTCGGCAAGCGCGGCGGTGAGCGCTTCGGGCGAGGGAAGCGGGGGCCATGGCGACGGCTGCCAGACTTTTACCGTCGTGAGGTCCAGCGTGAGGACGCCAGAGACCCGCAGGAGCCCCGGCGCCGCGGTGACCGCGGCTCCCGGCGCCACGCCGAGATCGTCCCAGGAGATCGCCGACGTTGGCGCACAGCGCAGCGTCAGCGGACCGGGGCCGAGCTCGTGCGAGACAATGCACAGGATGCGCTCCCCAGGCAGCGTCAGGTGAAAGCTCCGCGGGAAGACGGCCGTGACGATGGCCCCTTCCAGAGCGGCGAGCGTGTCGGCGGCGCGCGCGCCAATCTCGGCGACGGCAATCGTGATGTCGCTTGTGACGCTCGGGGCGGGCATCGCCGGTCCGGGCCTCAGCTGACGGCCGCGATGGCCGCCTCGACGGCGGCGGCGTTGGACGGGGCGACGAGAACGCCCGCCGCCTCGAGGCAGGCGACCTGCGTGCGGCGCACCTGCGGGTCTGCATCGGTCCCGGTCACACTGGCGAAGATCAGCGGCCTCCGCGGCAGGCTCACGACGACGTCTCGCAGGTGTCCGGCCGGGTCGCGATGCGCGCCGAACCCGAGGACGACATCGAGGAGGAGGGCGGCAACATCGGGATCGGCCGCCGCCGCCTTGAGTGGCGCATCACGCACGCCGGGCTCGAGCATGGGATGCGGCCGCCCGCGTGTGAAAGCGTCGTCGCCGAGATCGAGAATGCGGTGGGCGGGCTCCGTTTCAGCGCTCGCCAGCGGCGGAACGCCAGGGATCGGCGCATTCGAGGCCACGGGGAGGCCCACGCTCGCCAGAATGAACTGCGCCTCGGCGGCAAGCGTGCCGCCGCCATAGAGGCCGGCGATCCGGCGGCCGGGAGCCATGCGAGGGCGCTGCGCCGCTTGATGGGCATAGGGGCTCACGAACCCGGCGCCGTCGCGGGGGACGGCCGCGGCCTCGGCGAGGGTGTGGGCGAAGCGGACGTTGGCCGGGAGTGCGAAATCGCCGGCGCGCAAGCCGAGAAAGCTCACCGTCACGGGCTTGGCGCTCCGACCGGCGCGGGCGAGCACGCGGGCGGCGACCTCCGGGGCCGGCGGTTTCGAGAGGATGACAATCTCGCGGGTCTCGGGGTCGGCGTCGAGCTGATCGAAGGCCATCAGCGTGGTGATTCCGCCGACCTCGGCGGTGAGGTCGCGGCCGCCGGTTCCGAGTGCGTGGCTGATGCCCCTGCCCGCGCGGGCAACGAGACATGAGACCTCCTGGATCCCGGTGCCCGAGGCGCCGATGATGCCGACGTCGCCGCGCGGCACGGCGTTGGCGAAGGCGATCGGCGTGCCGGCGATGATGGCGGTGCCGCAGTCGGGGCCCATCACGAGGAGGCCACGGTCCTGCGCCTGCCGCTTCAGCGCGATCTCATCGGCAAGCGGCACGTTGTCCGAAAAGATCATGACGTTGAGGCCGCGGCGCAGGGCGTTCATAGCCTCGACGGCGGCGAAATCGCCCGGCACCGAGATCAGGGCGAGGTTGGCGTCGGGGAGCGCCTCGTGCGCGGTCCGCAGGCTGCGCGGCCGCCACGTCGCACCGGCGCCGGTCGTCATGGCGGCGCGTCGCTGATCGAGGCGGCGGCGCGCTTCGCCGAGCGCCCCGTGCGCACACGCGGCATCGCGGGCGCGGACGGCGACGATGAGATCGCCGGGCCCGGCGCGCTCGCCCTCGGGGCCGAGGACACCCGCCTCGGCGGGTGTCCTC
>CAYWBX010000172.1:0-6815 GCA_964456015.1 uncultured Hyphomicrobiaceae bacterium
CTTGGCGAGCACAACGCCGAGGTGCTGGCCGAGCTCCTCGGACTCGCTGCGGAGGAGATCGCGGAACTCGCCGCGGAAGGCGTGCTCGGCACTGCGCCGAAACCCTGATCGCTTGGGCCTACCTCCCCGATGGCCGGAATTCGTCCGCATGCCGGTGGAAGATGCGCCAGGCGCCCTCCTCGAAGCGGCACACCTGCGTCACGCGCAGCGCGCGCGGCTGACGTTGTCCGTCGCGGATGCGCACCATGTGCTCGAGGTCGACGCACACCGCCATGTCCTCGCCGATCTCAGTCTTGAGATTCTCGAGGCGAAAATCCGTGGCGACGACCCGCTCCGCCGCCCAGCGCAATCGGGGGCCGATCTCGCCGATGCCGCGCTCGAAGCCGCCAAGGCCGCCGAAGATGAAGACGTCGGGCTTTTGCGACCAGAGCGCGATGAAGGGCTCCGAATTGCCCGCAAGCTGCGCGGCGAGCGCGGCTTCGAGCTTCGCGCGGAACTCGCCCCAGGCCGTGATGCGGTCCGTCATCTGTTGTTCCTCACCCCTCCCGTCCAGGCCTCCGGCGCGCCGCGCCGGGGCCATCAATGTCTGGGCGGCGCGCTCTCCTTGCCCGGCCACGTCGGCTCCGGCCCCACGGGCGGCACGTCGAGGCGGATCACGGCGCCGGCGAGCGCGGGCTTCGGCGGCTCATATTCCTTCATGACGTGCGGATCATGCCCGGGAATGATGTGTCGCGGCGTCGGCGCCAGCTTCTCGAGCAGGCGGAAGCTGTCGAGCATCTCGCCGAGATGGAATGCGGTCGTGAACAGCCGGTTCGTCATCATGTGCTCGTAATAGTGAGTGGCGTCCGAGGCCAGAACGACCCAGCCGCGCCGCGTGTGGACACGCGCCACCTGCAGTCCGTCCGCATGGCCGGGCGCCGGATGCAGCGTGATCCCGGGCGCCACCTCGACGACGCCCTCATGCAGCTCGACCCGGCCCTTGAAGTTGAGCCGCACCATGCCGACGACGTCCTCGACGTGATAGCTGTGACCGGGCCGCGGATAGCGCATGTACTTGCCCGTCGCATAGGCCATCTCGCGCGCCTGCAGATGAAAGCGCGCGCGATCGAACTTCGCGAAATTTCCGACGTGGTCGTAGTGCATGTGCGAGATGATGACGTCCCGCACGTCGCGCGCATCGACGCCGATCAGCTTCAGGCTGTCGATCGGACACCGCAAGAACGTGCGCTTCCTCTCCCGCGCCATCTCCTCGGTGAACCCGAGGTCGAGCACGATCGGGCCCTGCGGTCCGCTGATGCACCAGACGAAATAGTCCATGGGCATCGGACTGTCGTGCGGATCGCCGCCGATGAAGTGATCGCGCCGGACAGCGTCGCGGGTCGCGTACCTGATGGCGTAGATTTCGTATTCGGGCAGCGTCGTCATGGCGGAGTCCTGGCGCAACGGTCGGCACGGCCTGGAGACTACCGCGCACGCAACGCGCTCGCCACGCTCAAGACGTTTGCGGACCGGTTGGCGGCCATGCAAACTGAGGCGTCGGCACTGCGAGATGAGAGACCGGATGCAAGGCCCCGCGACCCCCTTTCCCGGCAGCCTGCCGCTGGACGCGGCCGGCCGCCGTCGCCTGCCCGACGAGGCGGCCCGATCCCTCGCCCAAAGCTTCGACCTCGTCGCGCTGCCCGCCGGCTTCCACGACGACCCCTATCCGGTCTACCAGGCCCTTCTCGACTATGCGCCGGTCCACGAAATGGCCTCGGGCAGCGTGCTCGTTGCGCGCCATGCCGACCTGGAGGCCATCTACAAGGACACGTCCACCTATTCGTCGGACAAGACCATCGAGTTCCTGCCCAAGTTCGGCCGCACGCCCCTTTACGAACACCACACCACGAGCCTCGTCTTCAACGATCCGCCGCTCCACACCCGCGTGCGCCGGATCATCGCCGGCGCCCTCACCCCCCGCGCCATCGCAGATATGGAGGAGCCGGTCACGCGCCTCGTCGACGGGCTTCTCGACGCCCTGGAGCGCAACGGCCGCGCCGACCTCATCGAGGACTTCGCCGCCGCGATTCCCGTCGAGGTGATCGGCAACATGCTCGCCGTGCCGCGCGACGAACGCGGTCCCTTGCGCGCATGGTCGCTCGCCATTCTGGGTGCGCTCGAGCCGGCGCCGACGCCGGACCAGCTCGCTCTCGGCAACCGCTCCGTGCGCGAGTTCCTCGTCTATCTCGAGCGTCTCGTGGCCGACCGCCGCAAGCGACCGGGCGATCCGGACAAGGATGTGCTCACGCGCCTCATCCTCGGGGAGCGGGACGGCGCGCGACTGACCGAGACCGAGCTCCTGCAGAATTGCATCTTCATTCTCAACGCCGGTCACGAGACGACCACCAACCTGATCGGCAACGGTCTCTATGCCTTGCTTGAATGGCCCGCCGAGCGCGAGCGCCTCTTGGCGAGCCTCGCCGGGCCCGGCTCGCTCATCCGTCCGGCCGTAGAGGAATTTCTGCGCTTCGAGAGCTCGAACCAGCTCGGCAATCGCCGGACCACGCGCGCGGTGAGCCTTGGCGGGCGCACGTTTCCGGAAGGAACCTCGATCACGCTGCTGATCGGGGCGGCGAACCGCGACCCCGCGCGCTTCGACCGGCCGGACGTCCTCGACGTCACGCGCCATCCGAACCGGCATCTCGCCTTCGCCTCGGGCCCGCACCAATGCGTCGGCATGAACGTCGCCCGCCTCGAGGGACGCATCGCCATCGAGCGGTTCTTGAAGCGCTTTCCGCGCTATCGCCTCGCCGGCCCCGTCAAGCGCGGCGGCCGTGCCCGCTTCCGCGGCTTCCTGTCGATCGCGGTTGCGCTCGAATGAGTGATGGGCTGCGAACCGCCGCTCTCCGCAACGCGCCGCCGACCGCAGCCGTTCACGCGCGATACTGCGTCTTGCCGGTGCCGCGGTAGAGCACCTTGACCTGCTCCTCGCTCACCATTTTATGGAAGGCGACCGTCTCGGGGTCGAGGTCGACCCTGGGCCGCGGCTCCGGCTCGAAATTGCGGTACTCGTCGACCCCGCGCACCAGCGTCGCCCAGTCGCGCGAGCCGACCGCCTGCCGGACGTGCGTCGGGATGTAGCGGATGGCGAGCCCGATGCGACGATCGTCGGATCGGTTCGGCTCCGAGCCGTGAAAGAGCAGAACGTGGTGCATCGAAGCCTGCCCGGGCTCGAGCTCCGCCAGCACCGCTTTGCTCTCGTCGACTTCGACCGCGATCTCCTGCCCGCGCGTGAGCAGGTTATCCTGATTGAAGGTGTCTTCGTGCTTGACCTGCTCCTTGTGCGTGCCGGCAATGAACTTCATGCACCCGGAGACGCGATTGGCCGGCGACAGCGCTACCCAGACGGTCATCACGTCGGGCGAGGAGAGCCCCCAGTAGGTGGCGTCCTGATGCCAAGATACGAAGCCCGGATCGCGCGCCTCCTTGATGAAGAAGCTCGTGTTCCAGCAGTGAATGTTCGGTCCGAAGATGTCCTCTACCGCGTCGAGGATCTTGGGATGACGGATGAGGTCGTTGATCCAGGGAAAGAGCACATGACTGCGGTGGCGCATCTCGCCCTTGATGGGCCCGCCCGACTTGCGCTCGTAGTCCTCAAGCTGGCGGCGGCACTCCGCCACCTCGTTCGCAGAGAGCACCTCGATTGGGAAATGATACCCCTTCTCTCGGTAGGCGGCGACCTCGGCTGCGGTCAGAACCTTTGGCATGAATGCGTCCCTCCGGCAGATGACAGGCCGCCCGCCGCGCCTGTCGCCGCGCGGCACCTTCAGGCGGCCACCGCCGCAAGCTTAGGACGGGCCCGTCGCGTGCGCCAGATCAGCCCGAGCACGATCGCGATGTTGAGGAGGTTCCAGGCGACGCCGTTGACGAAGGCCGCCTGATAGCTGCCTGTCCAGTCGAAGATCACGCCCGAGAGCCAGCCGCCGAACGCCATGCCGAGCAACGTGCACGTGAGCACGACCCCGACCCTCATGCCGGCCTCCTTCGGCGGAAACTGTTCGCGCACGATGATGGCATAGCTCGGGATGATGCCGCCCTGGACGAGGCCGAAGAACGCCGAGATCACGTAGAGCGGCATCAGCCCGTCGAACGGAATGTAGAGGACGAGCGCCAACGCCTGCAGCGAGGACCCGATCAGCAGCGTGTTCCAGGCGCCGATGCGATCGGCGACGAAGCCGGTCAGAAGGCGGCTCACGATGCCGAGCGCAAGCATCAGCGACAACATCTCGGCGCCCCGCGCCGGTCCATAGCCGAGATCCGCGCAATAGGCGACGATGTGCACCTGCGGCATCGACATCGCAACGCAACATGCAAATCCCGCGACGGCGAGCAGACTTTGCAGCATGCCGGGCGAGACGGCCGGCGCGCCGGCCTCGGAGCCGCCATTGGCGTTCGCTGCGATGAGCGGCGATGGTCGCCGCAGAACAAGAGCGAGCGGCAGCATGGTTGCGGCGCAGATCACCGCGATCAGGACGTGCGTGTGCCGCCAGCCGTAAGCGGCGATGAGCGCCTGCACCACGGGCGGCCAAATCGTGCCGCCCAGATAGTTGCCGGATGCGCAGATCGCGACCGCGAGCCCGCGACGGCGATCGAACCAGAGCGAGGTATCCGCCATCAGCGGTCCGAAGCTCACGGCGCTGCCGAGCAGGCCGATGAGCAATCCATGTGCAATTGCGAACTGCCAGATGTTGGTTGCGTTCGCGCTCGCAAGATAGCCGAGGCAGAGCACGACGATGCCTCCGACGAGCGGCTGGAAGATGCCGAAGCGATCGGCAAGCCGCCCGAGCAGGATGCCGCCGAAGCCGAAGCCCAGCATCGTGACCGTGTAGGCGAAGGAGGCTTCGCCCCGCGTGATGCCGAAGTCCGCCTGCACGAAAGGCAGCGCCACGACGACCGACCACATCCCGACGCCGCCGAGGGTGCTGAGCGCCAGCGCCGCGAAGAGCCGGCGCCACGCGTAGCGAGATTCGATCCCGGCCGCCGCGGACGCACCTGCTGTCGTAAGAGAGCCGTCCACGCTGCCGTCCTCGCTGCCGGGCCGCCGATCGGGTAACACGCATCACCAATTGACAGCAACGCGATTTGCGCCCCGGTCCACGCGCGCCGCATGGCGGCACGCGGCTAGCGCGCGGCTCGCCAGCAGCGCGGAAGATTGCGGCTTCGGCGCGGCGGCCCTGCAGGCGGGGCGGGTCAGCCCTTCGGATCGTAGTTGAGGATGGGCGCGAGCCACCGCTCCGCCTCGGCGACCGACCATCCCTTGCGGCGCGCATAGTCCTCGACCTGATCGCGCTCGATCTTGCCGACGCCGAAGTAATGACTCTCGGGATTGGAGAAGTAGAGCCCCGATACCGCCGCCCCGGGCCACATGGCGAAACTCTCGGTGAGCCGGATGCCGGCGACGCGCTCGACATCCATCAACCGCCAGAGCGTCGCCTTCTCCGTGTGGTCGGGCTGCGCCGGATAGCCTGGCGCAGGCCGGATGCCGACATACTTCTCGGCGATCAGCTCCTCGTTGGAGAGCCGCTCGCCCTTGACATAGCCCCAGAACTCCCTGCGCACGCGCTCGTGCATGCGTTCGGCGAAGGCCTCCGCGAGCCGGTCGCAGAGCGCCTTGAACATGATCCGCCCGTAGTCGTCGGTCTTCTTGAAATGCCGCTCGAGCGCCGCCTCCTCGCCGATGCCGGCAGTAACCGCGAAGGCGCCGATGTAGTCGGGGATGCCGGTCGCTTTCGGCGCGATGAAGTCGGCGAGCGCGGTGTGCGCCCGATCCCGCGCATTCTCGCGCGCCATCTGCTGGCGAAGCGTGTGCAAAACCGCGACCGTCTCCCGGCGTTCCTCGTCGGCATAGACCTCGATGTCGTCGCCCACCGCATTCGCCGGCCAGAATCCGATGACGGCCTTGGCCGTCACCCACCTGCCGGAGACCATCTCCGTCAGCAACTTCTGCGCATCGTCAAAAAGCTTGCGCGCCTCGGGCCCCACGACGTTGTCGTCGAGCACCTTCGGGTATCGACCGTTGATCTCCCACGTCTGGAAGAAGGGCGTCCAGTCGATGTAGCGGACGATCTCGCCGAGATCGTAGCTCTCGAACGCCTTTGTGCCGAGGAATTCGGGTCGCTTGATCCGCGCCTTGCGCCAATCGATCTTGAAGGCGTTGTCGCGGGCCTCTGCAAGCGAAATCCGCTTCTTGCCAGCTTCGCCCCGCTGGTGCGCCTCGCGCACCCTTTGATATTCGGCGCGGATTGCCTCGATGTACCCCGCGCGCTCGCTCTCGGAAAGCAGGCTCGAGACGACCCCGACCGCCCGGCTCGCATCCGTCACGTAGATCGCCTGGCCGCGCGTGTAGTTGGGGCTGATCTTGACCGCGGTGTGGACCCGGCTCGTCGTCGCGCCGCCGATAAGAAGCGGCATGTCGAAGCCTTCCCGCTCCATCTCGGCCGCGACATGGCACATCTCGTCGAGCGAGGGAGTGATGAGCCCGGAAAGGCCGATGATATCAGCCTTCTCGGCCCTCGCCGTCTCGAGGATCTTCTGCGCCGGCACCATGACGCCAAGGTCGATGACCTCGTAGTTGTTGCACTGCAGGACGACGCCGACGATGTTCTTGCCGATGTCGTGCACGTCGCCTTTGACCGTCGCCATGACGACTTTGCCGGCCGCCGGCAGCTGATCGAGGCCCGAGGCGCGCTTTTCCGCCTCGAGATAGGGTTGCAGGTAGGCGACCGCCTGCTTCATGACGCGCGCCGACTTCACCACCTGCGGCAGGAACATCTTGC
>CAYWBX010000173.1:0-1775 GCA_964456015.1 uncultured Hyphomicrobiaceae bacterium
GATAGGCGAACTCAAAGACGTCGCGCTCGCCGCAATGGGGACAGGTTATTCGCATCGCACGCCGCCAGGGGCTTGAGGATCAATGCAGATTGGGCTGGGCGCCCGCTCCCTTCTCGTCGATGGTGCGGCCGGTCCAGAACCGATCGAGGCGCAAGGCCGAGGCCGCGGGGTGCGGCTCGTCGCGCGCAATGAGATGGGCGAAGGTGAGGCCCGAGGCGGGCGTCGCCTTGAAGCCGCCGTAGCACCAGCCGCAGTTGAGATAGAGACCGTCGACCCCCGTCCGGTCGATGATGGGCGAGCCGTCCATGGACATATCCATGATGCCGCCCCAATGCCGCAGGACGCGCACGCGGCTTGCAGCCGGCACCATGGCGACGGCTTCCTCCATGACTTCCTCGACCGTCGGCAGGTTGCCGCGCTGCGCATAAGAATTGTAACCGTCGATGTTACCGCCGAAGACGAGGCCGCCCTTGTCGGACTGACTGATGTAGAAATGCCCGGCGCCGAACGTGATCACCGACGGGATCATCGGCTTGAGCCCTTCCGAGACGAACGCCTGCAAGACGTGGCTCTCGATCGGCAGGCGCAACCCCGCCATGGCGGCGACGCGCGACGTGTTCCCCGCGACCGCAAGGCCGATCTTGCGCGCGCCGATGAAGCCGCGACTCGTGTCAACGCCCGTCACGCGGCCGCGGTCGCGGCGGATGCCCTGAACCTCGCACCCCTGGATGATGTCGACGCCCAGGCGATCGGCGGCGCGCGCAAAACCCCAGACCACCGCGTCGTGGCGCGCCGTACCGCCACGCCGCTGCAGGAGCCCGCCGTGGATCGGAAAGCGCGCATTATCGAGATCGAGCATCGGCGCCATGCGGGCGACCTGGTCGCGGTCGAGCAGCTCCGCATCGACGCCATGGAGGCGCATGGCATTGCCGCGGCGGGCGTAGGCGTCGCGCTGCGCGTCGGAATGATACAGGTTCAGGACGCCACGCTGGCTCACCATGGTGTTGTAGTTGAGGTCGCGCTCCATGGTCTCCCAGAGCTGCATCGAGAGCTCGTAGAAGGGGATGTTGCCGGGCAGGAGATAGTTCGAACGGATGATCGTCGTGTTGCGGCCGGCATTGCCCGAGCCGATGTAGCCTTTTTCGAGCACCGCAACATTGCGCACGCCGAAGCGGGCGGCGAGGAAATAGGCGGTCGCAAGGCCGTGTCCGCCACCCCCGACGATGACGACATCATAGTCGGGCTTCGGCTCGGGATCGCGCCAGGCGCGCGGCCAGACGTCGGGCCCGCCCGTCGCCGCCTTGATGAGGGACCAAAGAGAGTATCGCATGGCCGTCAGGGTGCGGTGCCTGCGGCGGCGATGGCAAGGGGCGAAATGGCCACAGCCTGCCGAACGCGGGGCGTCCCATCGCAAGAGGACATGAGGCGGGCGGGCTTAGATCGCGTCCGCCGCCGCTCTCACCGCCTGCCGCAGCCAGGCGTGGCCTGGATCGCCGTCGTAGCGGCTGTGCCAGACCATGTGAATAGGCACCGGCGGCAGATCAATCTCGAGGCGATGCAGATCGACCGGCCAATGTCTGGCAAAATAGTTTGCCACCCGGCGTGAGGCCGAGCAGACGAGATCGCTCTGCGCAATCGTCGCGACCGCGGCGCCGACCGTCGGAACCTTCATGCGCAAGTCCCTGTCGAGTCCGATTCTCAGCAGCCGATGCGCTATGGTCCCGTCGTCCTTGGAGCGGGTCCAGCTCAATCCAATGTGCTGCAGGGACTGGAAC
>CAYWBX010000173.1:1785-6801 GCA_964456015.1 uncultured Hyphomicrobiaceae bacterium
CGGATGATTGCGCCGGCTGACCAGCACGAAGGGGTCCTGGTAGAGCACTTCCGAGCGCATCTCGTCATCGTCGAGCGGCTCGTGATCGATGGCGATCTCCGTCTCGCCATAGCGCAGCTCGGCCTGCAGCACCGCCGCCCGGTCGCTCAAAATCTGAAAGGTGATCCCCGGCGCATGCTTTTCGGCATAGGCCTGCAGCGGTCCAGCGAGGAAAAGGTCCGTACCGACCGGCATGTCGATGGTGAACAGTCGGCGCGCGGTGCGCGGGTCAAACCCCGGTTCCGAATTGAGGCCGACTCGCAACTGACCGAGACACTTGCTGATGCATGGCGCGATTTCCAGCGCGCGCCGTGTCGGCACCATGCCGCGGCCCGGAGTCTCGAACAGCTCGTCACCCAATTCCTCGCGCAGGCGTCGCAGCGCGTGGCTGGTACCGGCAGGGCTCTTGCCCAGGCGCTCGGCCGCCCGGGTCAAGTTCCGCTCCTGCATGATTACGTCAAAAACCTTGAGGAGATTGAGATCGAACTCGGCGAAATTGATCAAGACCCGATGCGATGCCATCCGCGATCCATCGTCTCAACATATGCGGAAGCCGTGTCGTGTAACCGGACTGGATTGCGCTTGGCGGCACCGCGATGCGACGCCGCGCCCCCATGTCGGGCCAGCGAAGGTCCGCGCGACTTCGTTTTTCGTCTTATGGCAGAACATATCTCATGATGCAATGCAGTGGTGCAGCATGCAATGCAGCAATGCAACCGGCAACGCCCAGCTTGCATTATGGATGCGCATGGCGCTCGAGGTGCTCGCCGATCCTCGGATAGACGTCGATCGCCGCATTCTTCCCGAAAATGCAATCGATGTGACCATAATTCGGAATTACGTGCCGCTCATAGAAGCGGCCGCCGTTGCGCGCGGTGAGCCGCGCCATCGTCATGGCCGTGCTCTCGGGCTTGAAGCAGGCATTCTCGGCGCCGTGGATGAACGTCACGGGAAATGCCATGCGCTCCAGATACGGCATGTAGACATCGTTTCCGTTGGCATCGACGAGCACGGTGCGCCGCGCCAGCAGGGCAAGCTGCTTGAAGGCATCGATGTTGGCCTCGCCAAACATTTCGGCGAGACCCGACTCGAAGGTCAGCGCGTTGAGCTGGTCCGTCTCGTAAAGCTGGCCGTAAAGCGCGGTGATCCGGTTCGACGTGGCATTGCGTGACCGCTCCTCGCGTTGGAAGGGCACCGCAACCCGGATCAATGCGTCGAGCACGCGGTTGGCGAAGCCGTCCTCGGTGGTGGCGCGCGCATTCACATAATCGACGTTCAGCAGGTCGAACAGCGCCGGCAGACGCAGATAGGCGAGAAGGCGCTGCGGAAAGAATGGCACGAGCACATCCGCGGCAATCTGCGAGATCACGGCCGAGCGCACGCCCGTGAGGTAGCCGCCAAGCACCGACATCACGAACGTGGTCGCGCCGAAGCAATGGGCGACAACCGAAACGCTCGGCGCGCCGGTCGTTCGTCTGATGTGATCGACCGCCGGTTGGTAGTCGAACCTGGCACAGTCATCGGCGGTCCAGCGCTCGCGCGCATAAGGCAGATCGATGCTGGCGCGAAAATCGAATAGCCAGCAATCGAAACCGCGTTCGACGAGGAATTCGGTCAGATTGGTGTCGATGGTGTCGATGGTGAAGATCAGGCTCGAGACGCCAAGGCCGTGCGTCAGCAGGACCGGACCCTTGCCGGCGGCGCCGTTCGCATTGTAGCGCGTGAGGCGCAGCGACTTGCCGTCCGCGGTCGCAACCATATGCACCTCGGGCTCGCCGGCTCGCAGGCTGCGCTTCTTGCGCACCCGCGCCGGGTTGTAGCGCTTGGCCGGCGCAAAGATGTTGCCGTAGATGTCGAAAAGCGTGCCGGCGAAGAGTGCGCCGAACTTGGCCACGGCATTGTTGCGTTCAAGCATCGAGCGGCCGCCAGTGCCGCGAATGGTTCGCACCTGCCTCGCGAAGTCCGTCGGCCTGATGACCAGAACTCCGCGCCAGGCTTTTCCGGCCGCCCCCTCCTCCGCAATGTCGACGAAGAGCGTGGTCGTGTCCTGCAACAGGTCCCCCGGCCGGAAGTCATCGTGGACATTCTTGTGGCCGCGGAACTTGAACGTGCGGCCGTCGCGAGAGGTCAAATCCATGACGTATTCGAAGAGCCGCGTTTCGGCCGCGCTCTCCGATTTGCGCATCAGCCGGAAAATGCCGTTGCTGATGTCGAGCGGCTCAGCCGAGAGCGTCGGCGACACGACGGTGCCGGTCAGCGTTCCCTGATGCAGCGGATCAAGGATGAAGCGGTCTATGTCAGCGATGCGGACCGTCACGGTAAAGGCGAACTCGGAGTTCGTTCGCTGCCCGACCGCTTTTGCCGCAGCGTAGTCGGCACTGGTCCGGTCGGAGATGAAGCCGGTCATGCGTTCGGTGAACTCGACGCCGGCCGGCACCCGACGGGTGGGATCGGCCGGACCGGAGCCCGCCGCTGCGTCGGCCGTCGCGGCGTCTGCGCTGTCGCCGGCGATCGCCGAGGCGAGGCTCTGACCGAAGACCTTGGCGCGCTCCGCCCTCGCCTTGATCTCGTCGCGAGCGATGGCGGCCAGGCCCTCAAGGGCGCGCGCTCCCCCGCTCAGATCTATGGAGGCGAAGCCCCTGCGCGCTTGCCGCCACAGACTGCCCGCCAGCGGCTTGCCATGGGGCTCGGCCGCGAGTTCGAGCACGGGTTTTTGCGGCTTCGTGACCACGTCGAGCTGCCGGCCCAGATCGCGCGCGAGGTGAATCATGGCGCGCTCGGCGACGGCTGTGATCGTGAGAAGCGGATTGACGCCAAGCGAGCGCGGCATCACGGCGCCGTCCACCACCATGAGGCCCTCGTGCACCGCGCCGGGCGGAGCGCCGGGACTGGCGTCGAACACCCGGCACTTATGGTCGACCACGCCATCGCTCGCATCGTGTCCCATGCCGCAGCCGCCGAGCGGATGCACGGTGATGAGATTCTGCCCAAGGAACGTGCTCTGAAGCGGATTGCGGATGAACGTCGCGCCGTTGGCGGCCGAGGCTTCGAGCAGCTTCGCCTCGATGCGCTCAAAGACGGGCTGGCGCGCAACCCCCGGCCAGTCGACGGCAATGCGGTCGCCATCGAGGGCAAGCCGTCCCTGGCCATCGTCGTGAGCCATGACCAGATAGGTTGCGGTGTGATGCATCGCTCCCTGGTAGGCCCCCAGAATCCAGCTCTCCGCCCGCCGGAGCGTCTCGCCGGCCGCATCGGCCAGGCCATCGGAGGTCCGCTTCCCGAAGACCTTGCCGCCAACGCTGAACAGTCCGGGGATGATGTCGGAGAGCCCCGAGGGCAACACCCCTTCCTCGATGATCATGCCGTCGTCGGTCCGCGCGCTGCCGCGCAGGTCGATCGCGCCGGCGATGCAGGGGCCGGGCGGCGGCACGCTCGCCTTCGGCGGCTCTCCGGTGCCGACGGCATTGACCTCCTTGCGGCCGTTCCAGGCGAAGGCCAAAACGTCGCCGTTGCCGGTGAAGCCGTGGCCGAGCCGCGGGGAAAGCGCCAGACCTTCAGCGGCGGAGCGCAACAGGATCTCGGTCGATCCGAGGCTGCCGGCCCCAAGGACGACGAGCCTGGCGGAGAGCGAGCGCTCAGGCGCCTTGAAGAGGTCCTTGCGCTCGCTCGTTACGACATAAAAGATTCGCCAGCCCTGCGGCTCCTTGCGCACGCTGCGCACGGTGACGTCGGTGAAGATCTCGGCGCCGTGGTTGAGCGCATCGGGAAGGTACGTCATCTGCACCGTCGTCTTGGCGCCGACGTTGCAGCCCGAACAGCAGTCGCCGCACAGCGTGCAGGCCGGCTGGTTGACGCCGGCGGCGTTGACGCCGGCGCTGAAAGCGACGTTGATCGGCGGATATGTGATGCGCGCTCCCAGGCGCTCCGCCGCCTCCTCGAGGCGCGCGAGCTTGGCGAGCGGCCGCGCGCCCGGATAAGGCACCGGCCGCAGCATGGCGCGCGCGCGCTCGAACCCTTCGTTCAGCGCGTCGTCGCCGAACAGCTCGGGCGGCCAGCGCGGATCGTCCCAGACCCGAGGGTCGGGCGGAAGCGAGACGTTGGCATTGATCAGGGAGGTGCCGCCGAGGCCACAGCCGACCAGCACGTGCATGTCGCGCCCGACGTGCAGATCGAAGAGGCCCGTGCGCCGTCCTTCATGTCGGCCGTTCAGGGTGTACTGAAGTTCGGTCAGCGCCTCGGGCGCCGTGTCGGGAAACTCGCCGACCGGGATTTCGCGTCCGCGCTCGAGCACCGCCACCGACAGGCCCATCCGGGCGAGCCTTGAGGCTGCGACGCCCGCGCCGTAGCCGGAGCCGACGACGACGGCGTCGTAGCTGGGCTTCAACCCGTCGATCGGTCGTGAGAGGCGCATGTGCTGCTCCGGTCACCTTTGGCGTCATTGCCGCTCGCTCGATGTCCGGGTCATCCGCCGGACGCGGTGGCGGGGAACGCGCTTTCCTTGCCGTCCCCCGCTTGAACGAACGAACGCTGCGGCGCGTCGGCTTTCGGGAGGGTGTCGAAAGTCCGGCCCCGGTCGCGCGCCAGGAGCAGCAAGGCGCGCTCGGCCACTGCCGTGATCGTGAGCAGCGGGTGCACGCCGAGCGAACGCGGCAGCACGGAGCCGTCGCAGACATAGAGGCCGTCGTGCACGGCGGTGTCAGGCTTCGCCGGATCGCCGTCGAACACGCGGCACTTGTGATCGACAACGCCGTCGGCGCGCGAGCTTGCCATCGCACAGCCGCCCAGGGGATGCACGGTGAACAGATTGCCGCCGAGCAATGCCGAAGAGACAGGGTTCGGCACGAACGTTCCGCCGGTCGCCCCGACGATGCGCGCGAGCGTCTCGTTGATCGCCTGGAAAACGGGCTCGGCAAGCGCATTGGGCCAGCGGATGGTCACGGCGTCGTCCGAAAACTCGATCTCGCCGCTCGCCGAATC
>CAYWBX010000174.1:0-6416 GCA_964456015.1 uncultured Hyphomicrobiaceae bacterium
TTGAGGAACGGAAAAAGGACCGAGAATACGGCAATGACGGCGCAGAGAAAGTACTCCTGATTCCTGTAAAGGGCCCAGATGATGCTGGCGATGGAGTGCTCGTTCGTCCAGACGTAGATGGTGGTGAAGCGGATGGAGGGAAGAATGACCCCCAGGGCAAAGCAGATCGACGCCGTCAGAATGAAGAGGGCGAGCAGGAAATTGCGCGCGGTCGAGGGGTTGCGCCGGCGGGCTGCGAAGGCCTCGAGCCGGCGCGTTTCCGACTTGACGGCGTTGAGCGAGAACACATTGAGCCACGCGTAGGCGAGGATCATAAACACCACGGCAAGCGTGAAGAAATAGACACCCGAGAGGCTTGTCGCGTCATAGATGCCCTGGCTCTTGATGAAGAAGATCATCAGCGCCAGCACCAGGACATCGTGCATCGACCATTTGCCGAGCCATTCGAGCGCTTTCAGCCGCCCGTATTGCCGGCGCAGCGCGTCGGGCGTCATGGTGGTCAACATGACGAGGTAGAGGATCTTGAAGACCGGCAGCAGGATCGAGAATACGAACACCAGGGCGCCAAGAAATATCTGATTGCGCTGAATAAGCGTGCTGACCGTGGAGATCAGCGAGTATTCGGTCGAGAAAAAGTAGAACCGGGTGAGCTTGATCGACGGCAGCGTGATCCCGAGCGCGAGCGAAATCGACGCCCCGATGATGGCCACGCTCAACAAGAAGCGACGGCCGCCAAGACCCCGGGTCCTTGGGACCGTGGTTTCCCCCTGTTGCCGATCATCCGGCGGCCGTTCGAGCATCCAACGCCCCCCGAGCGAGGCGATGGTCCATCCCTCGCCCGCCACGCCGCCCCTGACATCGCGGGGCGCCGCGGCAGGACCGTGGCAGGCGGCCTCTCAAGCCGTCAGCGTCCTGGAATTGCTGGCAATCCCCTTCTCTTCGAGAAGCTGCTGCAGCTCGCCGGCTTGGAACATCTCCTTGACGATGTCGCAGCCGCCGACGAACTCGCCCTTGATGTAGAGCTGAGGGATGGTCGGCCAGTTCGTAAAGGACTTGATTCCCTCACGAATCTCCATGCTTTCCAAGACGTTGACGTCTTTGTAGTCGACGCCGAGGTGCTGCAGGATGGCGTCGACCTGATGCGAGAAGCCGCACTGCGCCATGCTCTTCCTGCCCTTCATGAACAGCACCACGGAATCGTCGGCGACGAGCTTGCGGATGTAGTCGTGCACAGCCTGCTGGTCCATGGGAACCTCATGAGGAGCTCTGTCGGGGCGCGGCAACGCACGTCAAAGTCGGTGCCGTCTGGCGAGGTATGTGGCGAGGCCGCCAGGAAAGTCAATCTTTCGGGGCGGAGGTCGTAAGCGCAAGAGCGTGGAGGGCGCCCCCCATGCGACCCTCAAGCGCCTCGTAGACCATCTTGTGCTGGGCGACGCGGGTTTTTCCCTTGAACTCGGCCGAGACCACGTGCGCGGCATAGTGGTCGCCGTCGCCGGCCAGATCCTTGATCTCTACCTTGGCGTCGGGGAACCGCGCCTTGATCAAGCGCTCGATCTCGTGGGCGTCCATGGGCATGACCGTGCGGTCCTTCGACTTGGCAAACGGGGCGAAACGGCGAGCAAGTGCGCGCGCCCTCCCCGCCAATCCAGGGATACACCAGCCGCCCGACGCGGGAAAGCGGCCGGCGGGCGCTCCCGAGCGGAAAGCCTAACGCCGGACGGCCCTCGATCCGGGCGTCGCGATGCGCGCCACTCAAGTTCTGGGCGGCTGCGATCCGGTCAATGGGCGGTCCGGCAACCGGTCCGACGACCAAGCAGGGATGCGCGACGGGCGGCCTTTCCGTGACCGTCCAAGCCGTCCAAGTTCGAGACGGTCCATCGACTTTGGGATTGCGGCCCGACGTGCCCGGACGGGCGCAGTACCCCGGCTCGAATCGCACTAGGGTGCGCCATCATCAGCCTATGGAGGCCCCCTCCCCGATGACCGCCCTTCGCGCCCTGGCGTTGGAACCGCCAGAGCCCAGCCTCGCCGAAGCCCAGCGCGTGCTCGAGACCGTGTTCGGCTATGCGAGCTTCCGCAGCCATCAGCGCGACATCATCGTGACGCTGCTTGGCGGAGGGGATGCGCTTGCCCTGATGCCAACCGGCGGCGGCAAATCGCTCTGCTATCAGATCCCGTCCCTGGTGCGGCGCGGCATGGGAGTGGTCGTTTCGCCCCTCATCGCCCTGATGCAGGACCAGGTGGATACGCTGCGCGAACTTGGCGTGCGAGCCGCCTATCTCAATTCGACGCTCGACCTTGCCGCCCAGCGCGACGTCGAGACCGCGATTCTCGACGGCAGCCTCGACCTTCTCTATGTGGCGCCCGAACGGCTGGTGCAGGATCGCACGCTCGCGCTTCTTGACGGAGCGCGTCTGTCGCTGATCGCGATCGACGAGGCGCATTGCGTCTCACAGTGGGGCCACGACTTCAGGCCGGAATATCGGCAGCTCAAGGTGCTCGCCCATCGTTTCCCGACCGTGCCGCGCATCGCGCTCACCGCGACGGCCGACGAGAGGACGCGCGAGGAGATCGTGTCCGAGCTCGGCCTCGAGCGCGCACGCCGCTTCATTGCAAGCTTCGACCGCCCGAATATCCGCTACACCATTGCCGAGATGGGCTCGGTCGGTGCCCGCGAGCGGCTCTGGCAATTCATCGACAGCGAGCATCCCGGCGACGCCGGCATCGTCTACTGCCTGACCCGCAAGGCCGTCGAGGAGACCGCTGCCTGGCTCTCGGGCAAGGGGCGCGCGGCGCTCGCCTATCACGCCGGCCTGCCATCCGAGGAACGCCGGCGCGCACAGCAGCGCTTTCTCAAGGAGGACGGGCTCATCGTGGTCGCGACCATTGCCTTCGGCATGGGGATCGACAAGCCGGACGTGCGTTTCGTCGCCCATCTCAACCTGCCGAAGTCGATCGAGGCCTACTACCAGGAAACCGGCCGGGCGGGCCGCGACGGGGAGCCCGCCAACGCCTGGCTCGCTTACGGACTGAACGATCTCGTCACGCAGCGCCAGTGGATCGCGCAGAGCGAGGCGAGCGAGCAGTACAAGCTCGTCCAGCGCCAGAAGCTCGATGCGTTGATCGGTCTTGCCGAGATGACCGGCTGCCGACGCCAGGCGCTGCTCGCCTACTTCGGCGAGCGTCTGGCGCAGCCCTGCGGCAACTGCGACAACTGCCTCAACCCGCCCGCAACGGCCGACGGGACAGTGCTCGCGCAGAAAGCGCTCTCGGCCGTCTACCGGACGGGCCAGCGGTTCGGGGTGGGCTACGTCGTCGATGTGCTGACCGGCAAGTGCGAGGAGCGGATCCAAAGAAACGGCCATGACCGCCTGTCCGTGTTCGGGATCGGCGCCGACGTGGCCGCGAGCGAATGGCGAAGTCTCTTCCGCCAGCTCATCGCCGCAGGCCACCTCGCGGCCGACGAAGAGGGGCACGGCACGCTGACGCTGACCGAGAGCGCGCGCCCTCTCCTGCGGGGCGAGCGCACGTTTGCCATGCGCAAGCCGGCGGCGCTCGATCTCGTGCGCAGGTCGAAATCGCCGCGCAAGGCGACTGCCACCGCCGCACGCGTGGCCGCCGGCGACGAGGCGCTCTACCAAGCCCTGCGCAGCCTCAGGTCGGCGCTCGCCAGCGAAGCGAATGTTCCGCCCTATGTCATTTTCCATGACCGCACGCTCGCCGAACTCGCCGCGAAGCGGCCGCAGAGCATTGCCGATCTCCACGGCATCACCGGCCTCGGCGAGCGCAAGATCGCGCGCTACGGCGCGCGCCTCATCGAGACCGTCGCCGGCTGCAAGCGTCATCCCTTGCTCGACAACCGGTTGTCGGCCTCGGTCAACCAAACGCTTGCGCTCTTCCTGGCGGGCCGAAACGCCGGCGCGATCGCGCGCGAGCGCGGGCTCGAGGTCGGGACGGTCTATGGCCATTTCGCCGAGGCGATCGAGGCCGGTCTCATCGAGGCACGGCAGGTGCTCGACCTCGACGAGCCTGAGATCGACGAGGTCCTGGCGGCCTTCGAGCGGCTCGGGACCGTTGACAGCGGCAAGCTCGGTCCCGCGTACGCCGCGCTCGGCGGCCGCTACGAGTGGGGGGTGCTCAAATGCCTGCTTGCGGAGATCGCCTGACCACGGCGCCGCCACGACAGAGCCACAGCGACCCAGGATAGAAGCGTGCGACTTTTGGACGGATCGCGGCGGTGCTAGCGTCCGCCGGCGCGGCTCAATCGCCCGGCCCGGCCAGTCCGCAGCAGCCGCGCTTGCCAGAATGCCGGACATGCCGCCCGCTCGGCGTGGCGCCCACCGCGACTAAGAGATCACGAAGAGGCCTCATGGCACACGATAAGATAACCACCCAGATCGCACGCGAGCTCTCGGTCGGCGTGGGTCAGGTGGCGGCCGCCGTTGAACTTCTTGGTGAAGGCGCGACGGTGCCTTTCATCGCGCGTTACCGGAAAGAACGGACAGGCGGGCTCGACGACACGCAGCTGCGCAAGCTTGAGGAAAGACTGGGCTACTTACGCGAGCTCGAAGCGCGGCGCGCCGCCATTCTCAAGTCCATCGACGAGCAGGGCAAACTGACGCCGGATCTCGCCAGCGCACTGATGGCGGCTGACACCAAGGTGGCGCTCGAGGACCTCTATGCGCCTTACAAGCCGAAGCGGCGCACCAAGGCACAGATCGCCCGGGAAGCCGGTCTCGAGCCGCTCGCAGACCGGTTGCTCGCCAACCCGGCGCTCGAGCCGGAGGCTGTTGCAGCGTCATTCGTCAGTGCCGAGAAGGGGGTTTCCGACGTCAAGGCCGCCCTCGACGGCGCGCGCGCCATCCTGATCGAGCGCATCGGCGAAAATGCCGAACTCGTCGGCTCGCTGCGTGAGTGGCTGTGGAGTGAAGGGCACATCATCTCCAAGGTCATCAAGGGAAAGGAGGCGGAAGGCGCCAAGTTCGCCGACTATTTCGACTTCTCCCAGAAGATCCGCGAGCTGCCCTCGCACCGCGCGCTGGCGCTGCTGCGCGGGCGCAACGAGGGCGTGCTCGATCTTGTCCTCGATGTTCCTGTCGTCGAGGGGGAAATGCATCCGGCCGAGGGCAAGGTGCGGGTCGCGTTCGGCATCGCCGACAAGGGCCGGCCCGCGGACAAATGGCTCGTCGAAACCGTGCGCCTTGCCTGGAAGGCGCGCCTTCACATCGGGCTCACCGTCGATCTCTTCACGCGCGGCAAGGAAGCTGCCGACAGCGAGGCGATCGCGGTCTTCGCCAAGAACTTGAAGGACCTGCTGCTAGCGGCCCCTGCAGGCCAAAAAGTCACAATGGGCATCGATCCGGGGATCCGCACCGGATGCAAGGTGGCCGTCGTCGATCAGACCGGCAAGCTCCTCGAGACCGCGACGATCTATCCGCACGAGCCGAAGAACGACTGGAACGGGGCGCTCGCGACGCTGGCGACGCTCGCAGCCCGCAATAAGGTGGAGATCGCAGCCATCGGCAACGGCACGGCGAGCCGCGAGACGGACAAGCTCGTCGGCGAGCTCATCCGGAAGATGCCGCAGCTGGGGCTTACCAAGGTCGTGGTGTCGGAAGCGGGCGCCTCGGTCTATTCAGCCTCCGAGCTGGCGGCGAGGGAATTCCCGGAACTCGACGTGTCGCTGCGCGGCGCCGTCTCGATCGCGCGCCGGCTGCAGGACCCGCTGGCGGAGCTGGTCAAGATCGAACCAAAGGCCATCGGTGTCGGCCAGTACCAGCACGACGTCGACCAGACGGCGCTCGCCCGATCGCTCGACGCGGTGGTCGAGGACTGCGTGAACTCGGTCGGCGTCGATCTCAATACCGCGTCGGTGCCGCTGCTCGCGCGCGTCTCGGGCCTCAACAAGACGCTCGCCGATAACATTGTCGCGTTCCGCAACGAGAACGGGGCCTTCAAGTCACGCGCTGCCCTCAAGAAGGTGCCGCGGCTCGGACCCAAGACCTTCGAGCAGGCGGCCGGGTTCCTGCGCATCATGGGGGCGAGGAACCCGCTCGATGCGTCCGCCGTGCATCCCGAGGCCTATGAGCTGGTCGAACGGATCGCAGCCGCCAAGGGCCGCTCGGTACAGTCGATGATCGGCGACCGCGCCTTCCTGCGCTCAGTGAAGCCTGCCGAGTTTGCCGACCAGCGCTTCGGACTTCCGACCGTGACGGACATTCTGGCCGAGCTTGAGAAGCCGGGGCGCGACCCGCGGCCAGAGTTCCGCACGGCGGCGTTTCAAGAGGGTGTGGAGACGATTGCAGACCTCAAGCCCGGGATGCGGCTCGAGGGCGTCGTCACCAACGTCACCAACTTCGGCGCCTTCGTCGACATCGGCGTGCACCAGGACGGTCTCGTGCACATCTCGCAACTCG
>CAYWBX010000174.1:6426-6793 GCA_964456015.1 uncultured Hyphomicrobiaceae bacterium
AGGATCCGCGCGAGGTGGTGAAGGCCGGCGATATCGTCCAGGTGCGGGTCATCGAAGTCGACGTCGCAAGGCGGCGCATCGCGCTCACCATGCGCTCGGGGGCCATCGAGCCGAAAACACCTGGAGCCGCGGCCGGAACGGCGGAGACCGGCCGTGGGAGCGCGGGCGCCAGAGGCGAGCGGCGGAGCGCGGCACCGCAATCGAGCACCGCACGGCCCGGTCACGGCGGAAGCTCCGGCGAGAGCGCTTTTGCCGCAGCCCTCAGACGCGCCCAGGAAAGCAAGAGGTAGGACCGGCGCCCCATGCCCGAAATCGTCTTCGTCTACGGCACCCTCACCGACCCCGACCGCGCCGAGAGGATGCTCGG
>CAYWBX010000175.1:0-6783 GCA_964456015.1 uncultured Hyphomicrobiaceae bacterium
CTCATTCATGATGCGCGTCGCCACGCGGCCGAGGAAGGCGTGCGGAAAGGGGAAGTAGTCGGCCGTCATGCCGTCCGTCGAGGTGACGGCGCGCAGCGCGCAGACGTAATCATAGGTGCGCGCGTCGCCCATGACGCCGACGGTCCGCACGGGCAGCAGGACTGCGAAAGCCTGCCAAATGGCGTCATAGAGACCGGCGGCGCGAATTTCGTCCAGATAGATGGCATCGGCCTTGCGCAGGATCGCAAGTTTCTCCGGTGTGATCTCGCCCGGGATGCGGATCGCAAGACCTGGGCCCGGGAACGGATGGCGCCCGACGAAGCGTTCCGGCAGCCCGAGCTCGCGTCCGAGCAGGCGCACCTCGTCCTTGAACAGCTCGCGCAGGGGCTCGACCAATCGCATGCGCATCTTCTCGGGAAGACCGCCGACGTTGTGATGCGATTTGATCGTCACCGAGGGGCCGCCCGTGAACGATACGCTCTCAATCACGTCGGGATAGAGCGTTCCTTGCGCCAGGAACCCGGGCGGGTCTCCGCCGGCTGCAAGCTTGCGAGCTTCAGCCTCGAAGACGTCGATAAAGAGTGCCCCGATGATCTTGCGCTTCTGCTCCGGGTCGGTGACCCCGGCGAGGGCCGATAGGAACCGTTCACTGGCGTCGACGTGAACCAGCGGGATGTTGAAATGGCCGCGGAAGAGCGAGACCACTTCCTCCGCTTCCTTATGGCGCATCAGACCATGGTCCACGAAAATGCACGTGAGCTGGTCGCCGATCGCCTCGTGGATGAGCTTGGCGGCGACAGCCGAGTCGACGCCGCCCGAGAGCCCACAGATGACCCGGCCCGTCCCGACCTCCGACTTGATGCGCGCGATGGACGTGGTGCGGAAATGCGCCATCGTCCAGCCGGCCTTGAGACCGGCGACGTTGTGCACGAAGTTGGCGAGCAGTGCGGCTCCGCGCGGCGTGTGCACGACTTCCGGGTGGAACAGCACCCCGTAAAGCCGCCTGGTCTCGTCGGCGATCGTGGCGAACGGTGCGTTCTCCGATCGGGCAACAACCCGGAAGCCATCGGGGATCGCGGTAATCTTGTCGCCATGGCTCATCCAGACTTCGTCCCGCTCGCCTTTCTTCCAGACACCCTGGAAAAGGGCGCAATCTTCGACGATTTCGATCTCTGCCCGGCCAAACTCGGCATGGTGGCCGCCTTCGACCTGGCCACCGAGCTGCTTCACCATGACCTGGTTGCCGTAGCAGATGCCAAGCACGGGGATGCCGAGCGAGAAGATGCGCTGGGGGGCCGTCGGCGCTTCGCTCCAATAGACGCTTGCGGGGCCTCCCGAAAGGATGATCGCATTGGGCTGCAACCGATCGATCGCGCTATCGGCGCGCTGGTAGGGAACGATCTCCGAATAGACGCCGGCCTCACGCACGCGGCGGGCAATCAGTTGGGTGACCTGGGAGCCGAAGTCGATTATCAATACGGTTTCATTCATCGCTTGGTCTCTGAAGATCGGGCCCGAGACGGCACGGGGAGGGCGGGTCGACGAGCGCGAGTCTTCCGGACGTGGTGCCGGGCGCTCCAGGCTTGCCTTGGTGGGCCGCGCGCGTCGGTGGGCTCCGCCTCGCGACGGTTGCGCGGACCACCCGGTGGTCCGGCGGGGTCGCCTCGAATCTCGCGCCGAAGCGGCCCCCGGCGCCAGAGGCGGTCGGCAAACATCGGACAGCAGTCTCGCTCATGGCTAAGGCGTTACGGCGGAACGGTGGCGGCTGCAACCAAGGATTTTCTTTTCCGCACAGTCAGGATATGGGTTGCAGTGGACGTCCGGTCGCGGTTGCGACAGGACGATCGTCAGGGCCTCATTCCCGATCTGAGAACCGCGAACCACGCCAGCTGCACCTTCTTCAGGACAGGACCGCATGTCTCAAACGTCTCCTCCGAAATCGACGGCAGATGTGCCCAGCGCTGGCGCCGCACGCGATCACGGACATGAGCATGGCGATGCGTGCGGGTGCGGTCACGACCATCACCACCACCATCATCACCAATCCGAGCCCATCCGGGTCGTCAAGGTCGGTCGCAACGAACCGTGTCCGTGCGGCAGCGGCAAGAAATACAAAAAGTGCTGCCTTGCGGGCGCCGCTTGAACGAAGGCTCGTCGGTTCTCCGATCGGCGCTCGAGGGCGGTCGCGGCGGCTCGGCTAAGCCAATGGCCTGGTTGTTGCGCAGGCGATTTCAGGAAGAATAGCGCTCATTGGGCGCACCGGCGCCCGGAGCGCCGCAAGACGGCTATGGGACTGTCTGCCTCTGCTCTTGAGCGCGGCGAACGTCAAGAGGCGACGGGTCGACCGTCGCGCCGCGCGAGCGCAATCAGGTGCGCCGCGCCGGCGAGCATCCGGCTGGTTCAACCGGCTGCCCTGCGGGACGATATGGCCCGCCAGACGCGTTCCGGCGTCGCCGGGAGTGCGACCGAAACCACGCCTAAGGGGGCGAGCGCGTCCGCAATCGCGTTCGCGATCGCAGGCAGTGCGCCAACCGTCCCGCTCTCTCCGATCCCTTTCACGCCAAGCGGATTCGACTTCGCAGGCGATGGCTGCAGGAGCGACGTAAAGGATGGAACGTCCGCCGCGCGTGGCAACGCGTAATCCATGAAGGAGCCGGAAAGCAGCTGCCCGGTGGTGCGATCATAATGCCCATGTTCGAACAGGGCCTGACCAATGCCTTGCGCCAGTGCGCCATGCACCTGCCCCTCGGCGAACTCGTGCGCGATGACCCGCCCGCAATCGTCGACGGCCGTGTAGTTCACAAGCTCGATCTTGCCGGTGTCGGGATCGACTTCGACCTCCGCCACGTGGCAGCCGTTCGGAAAGGTGTTTTCCGCCTCGATCCGCGCCTCGGCCAAGAGCGGCGGATCTCCCGCTCGCACAATTTCGGCGAGGTCCAGAGCAAGATTGGTGCCGGGCACAACGAACCGACCGTCCTGATAGACGACGGCGGACAGTTCGGCTCCGAGGCGGGCTGCCGCCATCTGGCGCGCCTTCTCGATGAGCTGCAGCGCCGTCGCGCGAATGGCGAGTCCGGCCATCTGAGTCGATCGCGAGGCGGAGGCGCCGCCGCCATCCACGAAGCCGCGGCTGTCGCCGCTTGCGACCACGACGCGGGACGGGGGAATCGCAAGCTGCTCAGCGGCGAGAATCGCGAAAGTCGTCTCATGCCCTTGGCCGGTGGCGCCAAGCGCGGTGCGCACCTCGATGGTTCCGTCGCTTCTAAGGCTCATCTTGGCGCGCTCGTTCGGGATGCCGCCCGAAATCTCGACGAAGATGCCGAGACCGATGCCGCGATAGCGGCCGCGGGCGCGCGCTGCCGATTTGCGCGCACCGATCGACGACCAGCGAGACGCTTCGAGGGCGCGGTCGAGGATGCGCGGGAAGTCGCCCGAATCATAGGTTGTTCCGGCCGCGGTGCGATAGGGGATCTCGGCAGTCGAGACCATGTTTCTGCGGCGCAGCTCGATCGGGTCGATCTGGATGTGCCGGGCCGCCGCCTCGACGAGGCTTTCCATGATGTAGGCGGCCTCGGGCCGGCCGGCTCCGCGGTAGGGCGCGGTCGGCACCGTGTTGGTCATTACGCACGTCACCTCGGAGTGAAGCGCCGGAATGCGGTAGGGCCCGGGCAGACAGCGCGAGAAGTTGGCGCAGGCGATGAAGTAGCCGACGGGGTGGACGTAGGCGCCAAGGGCTGCCGCTGCCTTCACCTCCAGGGCGATGAAACGTCCCTGGGCATCGAGTGCGAGGCGACCTTTCATGATGCTGTCGCGGGCCTGCGCATCCGAGACGAAGGCTTCCGATCGCGTGGCGGTCCAGCGCACCGGTCGCCCCGTCAGGCGCGCTGCGAGCAAGAGCGCCGGATACTCCGGGTAACTGCCGTTCTTGATGCCGAAGCCGCCGCCGACATCGAAGGAGGTCACCACGACGTCATCGTTATCCACGCCCAGGATGTGCGCCAGTTGATCGCGCAGGATGACCATGCCCTGGTTGCCGGCGTGCAGATGGTAGGTGCCGCTCGCCGCGTCAAAGCTCGCGACGGCGGCGCGCGGCTCGAGCGGACAGACCACGATCCGCTGGCTGGTGACCTCCGCCGCGACGACGTGCGCGGCAGCGGCCATGGCGGCGGCAGTCGCGGCTTCATCCCCGAGGGTCCAGCGGAATCCGACGTTGCCGGGCGCTGAGTCCCACAGCCTCGGAGCATCCGGTGCCAGCGCATCGCGCACGTCCGTCACGGCGGGCAGCGGCTCGAATTCCACATCAAGCGCAAGGGCCATCGCGTCGGCGGCCTCGCGCGTATCGGCCACACAAACCGCGACGCATTCCCCAACGTGCCGCACACGTTCGACGGCGAGCGGGTGCCAGGGGGCATCGCGCGGCGGCCGGCCGTCGGCATCGGTCAGGCGACGGGCAACCGGAATCGCACGCAGACCGTTGCGCAATGCGTCGGCGCCGTCGAGCACGAGGCGGGCTCCGGGGATCGCCATCGCCTGCCCGCGATCGACACGGACAATGCGCGCATGGGCATGAGGCGATCGCAGAAAGGCTGCCCATAATGCGCCGGGAACGGCCAAGTCGTCAGTGAAGCGGCCCTGACCGCGCAGAAGCCGGTCATCCTCGACGCGGTGGATATGCATGGGCCATCCCTCCCGTTGGCAATCGCGCACTGTCTCAGCGGAGTCCTGCGCCGAGGACATTTGGAATGCTAACGGATTTAGCGGAACCGTCACCTCCCGGGGCTGCATGGAGAGAGCCATTCTCCGCACGGGGCGCCGGTCGCCGCTGTCGTCCTCGCCACAGCCGGAGACCCTCGGGGCCACAGTGAGCGGAGCGGGCGCCTTTGGGGGCGCAAAACCCTGTTGCTGCCGCGGGGGCGGAGCAGCGGGGCTATCGCGCTCTGGGAGGAGAGGTCACCCGCGGCGCGGGCGCGAGGCCGTCCCTTGCGCGGGGTCTGTCTCAGCCGGTCGCCGTCTTTTCGACGAGAGCGATGAGGCCCTGCAGCAGGGCCGTCGGGGTCGGCGGGCAGCCCCGGATATGCAGGTCGACGGGAACCACAGAGGACACGCCTCCAACGCAGGCATAACTGCCAGCGAAGACGCCGCCGTCGAAACCGCAGTCGCCGACCGCTACGACCCACTTGGGGTCGGGCGTCGCCCGCCAGGTGCGCTCGAGCGCCTCGCGCATGTTGTGGGTAACCGGTCCCGTGACGAGCAGAACGTCGGCGTGGCGCGGGGAGGCGACAAACCTGAGACCGAACCGCTCGAGATCGTAATAGACATTGTTGAGCGCATGGATCTCGAGCTCGCAGCCGTTGCATGAGCCGGCGTCCACCTGACGGATCGAGAGGCTGCGGCCAAGCGAGCGGCGCGAGACGGCTGCAAGACGGCCCGCAAGTTCGGCGAGCAGCGCGTCGTCGTCCTTCGGGCGAGGCTCGGTCAAGGGCGCGGTAATGAGATTCTTGAACAGGAGCTTGCGCATGAGGCCCTACACCTACAGGTCATGTCCTGAATAGGAGCAGTTGAACGACTTGTTGCACAGGGGGAAGTCCGCAACGATGTTGCCCTCGATCGCCGCCTCGAGCAGCGGCCACTGAAACCAGGACGGATCGCGAACGTGGCAATGGGCGATCCTGCCGTTCTCGGCAAAACGCACCCAAGCCAGGATGTCTCCTCGGAAACTCTCGACCAATGCGATGCCTTCCCGCTGGGCAACGGCGGCATCGCCGATCGGCAGGCTTGTCGAGATGGGGCCGGCGGACAATGCGGCAAGGCACTGTTCGATGAGCGAAAGGCTCTCGGCCACCTCCTCGATCCGTATCCAGACGCGCGCATCCACATCGCCTTCGGTGCGCACCGGGGATTTGAAGGCGAGCTTCCCGTATGGCGGATACCCCGGCCAGCGCCGGGCGTCGCACTGGCGTCCCGAGGCGCGACCGACGAAGCCGCTTGCACCGAACTGGAGGGCGAGAGCGGGTTTCAGAATGCCTGTCGTCACGGTGCGGTCTTGCAGGGACGCGGTGTTGTCGTAGAGATCAACCAGCTCCGGGAAGTCGCGGCGGATTCCTGCGACAAGATCGCTGATGGCATTGCGGCCGCTGCCATCGAGGTCGCGCGCGACGCCGCCTGGGTGGACGCAATCCATCATGAGGCGATGGCCGAAGCACTGGTGCGCGCACCGCAGAACGCGCTCACGCAGCGCGCCGCAGTGTGCGTGCATGAGCGAGAACGACGCATCGTTGCAGATCGCGCCGATGTCGCCGAAGTGATTGGCCAGCCGCTCGAGCTCGGCCATCAAGACCCTGAGTAACTGCGCGCGTTCGGGCACCGTCGCCGCGAGCGCGTTCTCGACGGCATGCGCGAATGCGATGGCGTAGGCGACCGTGCTGTCGCCGGATACCCGACCGGCAATGCGCGCGGCCCGTTCCAGGTCAGCCCCCCGCATCAGCGACTCGATTCCCTTGTGCACATAGCCCAGTCGCTCTTCGAGACGGACCACCGTCTCGCCATTGGCGGAGAAACGGAAGTGGCCCGGCTCGATGATGCCGGCATGCACAGGGCCGACCGGAATCTGATGCAGCGGCGGGCCCTCTGCCGGCAGAAAGTCGTAGGAAATGCCGTCGCGCGGCGCCGCAGTCCCGCCAGCGAGCGGCTGGCTCAGTCCCCAGCGGCCATGATCGAGCCATGGGCGGGTGTCCGGAGCATCCTCAGCGATGAGCCCGTGAAGGTCTGCGATCGCTCGTTCCA
>CAYWBX010000176.1:0-2522 GCA_964456015.1 uncultured Hyphomicrobiaceae bacterium
AATCGGCAGTCTGTTCCAACACCCGGCGGTTCAATATCCGCTCACATGCGGGCGGTAAATCCTTACAGTGCCTGCCGTTAACGAGCCAAGCCACCCATTGACAATTGGGTCACAGGCCGTGGGTGGCCCGGGCGACGGCCGCTCCTGCCCGCCGCATGGTCTGCAAGCGTCCCCGGTCGCGCTGTGCCGTTGGGTCCGGACCGCAGTGCAGCCCGATCCGCCGCGCTGGTGACAACTTTGGCGCGTCCCGAGCGCCCATGCCCATTATTGCGTCGCACTAGAAGCGACGCAGCAAACGATCGATGTAGTCGAGCTCAAGCGACGGTCGGCTCGGATCACCGAGGCGGCGACGCAGCTCCTCGAGAATTTCGCGGGCGCGCTGCACGTCGATCTCGTCCGGGATCTTCACCGAGTTTCCGAAGTCGGGACCCTCGCTGCGCTGCGGCCGGCCGAGCGGGTCGAGCGGCGCGTCACCACCCGGTCCCTCCCCGAATTGACGCATCATCTGCTGGGCCATCGACTGCGCCCCTTGCCGCAGCTGTTCGAGCGCCTGCTGCTCGGCACGTGTCGCGCCGTCGAGATCGCCGCGCCGCAAGGCATCCTCGGCCTGCCCCATGAAGCGCTCGGCTTCGCCGAACTGATCTGGCGCTCGCAGTCCGTTGCGCCCCATCCCCTGCCGCAGCCGGCCGAGACGATCGCGCAACTCGCCCTGGCGCTGGCCGAGCCCCTCGGTCGCATCACCCTCGCCCTGGCCCTGGCCCTCTCCTCGCTGCTGGCCCCGATCGCCGCGCTGCTGGCCCTGCCCCTGCTGGCCCTGGCCGCGCTCGCCGCGCTGGCCCTGCTGGCCTTGTTGCCCGCGCTGACCCTGCTGGCGCTGCTGTTCGCCGAAGGTATCGTCGAGAAGCTGCTGCTGACGGCCGATGATGTCGCCGAACTCGTTCATCATCTGCATCATCTGCTGGCCTTGCTGGCCCTGCTGGCCGCGCTGGCCCTGCATCATCCGTCCGTTCTGGAGCTGCTCCAGAAGATCGCGCAGCTGGCTCAGCATCTGCTGCGCCATCTCGCGCGAGCCCTGCCGCGCCATATTCTCGATGTCCCGCATCATCCGGTCGAGATCGCGCGGGCGGATGGTCTGGCCCTGCTGCGGCATGTCTTGGGGCGGATTCATCTCCGCCTGCCGCGCCATCTGCTCGAGGAGGTCGTTGAGCGCCTGCCGCAGCTCGTTCATCAGCTGTCGGATCTCTTCGTCGGACGCGCCCTCCTGAAGGGCTTTGGCAAGCCGTTCCTGGGCTTCGCGAAGAGCGCGCTCGGCATCGGACAGGTTGCCGTCCTCAAGACGCAGCGCGACGTGCCAGAGCTGCTCGACGACCGACTTCAGTCCGGCCCGCGATTTGTCCCGCGACAGACGCCAGTAGGCCGAGCGCAATCCGAGATAGGCGCGCCGGTCGGTGATGAAATCCTCCGGCTCCAGCGTGATCGCCTCGAGGCCCTGCAGCACGCGCGGCCGGTTGCGCGGGTCCTCGACCAGGAGCCGGCGCTGCTCCACCACGGCCTTGGCGATCGGGTTGGTGAAGCGTCGCTGCGGCAGGATGAACTCGACCGGCTCGTTGCGCCCGATCTGGCCCGCCTGATCCCTGGCGGCGAGCTGCAGACGCACGCGCATCCCCGCCCAGGGATGCGAGCCGAGCTCATGGTAGCTCGTTCCCTCGGCCTGCTTGGCGTTCATGCGCGGCAGGCGCAGCGACAGGTGCGGCGGCCGCTCGAGCGGCGGGCGGGGGCCCTTGTTGGCGGCCGGCCGCGCCCATTGCGTCGCCGGGTCCTCTGCCTTCGACGGCACCCGCGTGATGCGTCCTTCGACCGAGACCACGCCATAGTCGTCCTCGACCTTGAAGGTGAGCTTGGTGGCGCCGCGCGGCGTGCGCTCCGGATCCTTTGTCAACGCCACCTTCGGCGGCAGATCCGGGATCACGCGGAACACCCACGGCTCTCCGCCTGAGAGGCCCACGATGCGCACCTTGGCCGAAGCCTTGAGGTCGACCTTGACCTCGGCGATCTGCGAGCCGGCGCCGCTCACGACGCTCTCTTCAGGCTTTGCCGCCGGTGCCGTGTCGGCAGCCGGGGCCCTGGCCTCAACCCGCTCGGTCGGCTTGCCGTCCGGCGTCACCTCGAGCACGAAGCCCTTGGCGCCGCTCGCGCGGACCATGAGCACGCTGTTCTGCGGCACCTCGATGATGCCGTTCTCGGCGGCCGCCGGAGGCATGTAGCCGCCGGGCCGCGAGCCGTCGGCCAGGATCAGCGGCGGACGGCCCGTGTAGACCGGCGGCGTCACCCACGCGTCGAGACGTGCGTCGGCGCCGAGAACCGGCGTGCCGAAGCGGAAGGCCGCGCGCAGGCGGTCGGACGCACTGTCGCCGACGGCGATGCCGAACAGCAGCACCAGCATAAACAGCAGCGCGCGAACGGCGAGCTGATCGAAGCGATCGGCGCGCGGCGAGGGCGTCCCGACGCGCAGTTTCGCAAGA
>CAYWBX010000176.1:2532-6740 GCA_964456015.1 uncultured Hyphomicrobiaceae bacterium
GTCGCCGGATTTTCGATCGAGCCGGTGACCGTGTCCTCGTAGGCCGAGGCGGGCCGATGCGGAACGCCGGACCGCCGCTCGATGCGCCGGATCGCCTCCTCGCGGGTGGGCAGCGGCGTGCGCGCGATGTAGCCGCCGATCAGCACCGCTGCGAGGCCGAAGGCGGACAGGACGGCGAGATGCGCGACCTCGCCGAGCGAGGACCAGACCCCGGCGAGCGAAACCACGATGAAGAGCGCGGCCAGCGCGATCAGGGCCCAGAGCCTTGGCCAGGCGCGCTCGAAGAGCAGGGCCGCCCGGCTCAACCGGATCTTGCGCTCGAAAGCGGGAGGGCCGGCGGGCCGGCGCGTCGCGGGTTCGTTGCTCATGGGAGGCACCCTAGCACGGCGGCCTTGCCGAAAAAACCTTGCCGCAGCGGGAATTCCCGCGCTCGCGGTTCACGACTGGTTCAACGCGGGCTCGGGTGATGACCGCGCGACCCTCACCTGGAGTTGAGGCTTAATCGAGGCAGGCGCCATATCCGTCAATCGCGATGTCCTGGAATTTCGCGTCGGCGCCGTCGCGGGCTTGGACGCCCGCTTCTGCCAACGTTACAGTTCCTGTTGAAATCCCTAAGCGAGCGAGGTTGCGCCCATGACCATGACCCTCTCCGAGTACGCCAGGTTCGATGGCCTCGGGCTGGCCGAGCTCGTCGCAAAGCGCGAGGTGACGGCGAGCGAACTCGCGGCAACCGCCGCCAAGGCCATCGCCGCCGTCAATCCCGAGGTCAACGCCGTGGTCGAGACCTACGCCGATCGGATCGAAGGTCTCGACGAGGCAAGCCTCGGCAATGGCCCTTTCCGGGGCGTCCCGTTTCTCATGAAGGACGTGTTCGGGCACGAAGGCGGCCGCACCTGCGAGTTCGGCAGCCGGCTCTGCCGCGGCATGGTTACGGAGGCCGACAGCAACCTGTGCCGCCTGTTCAAGGCGTCCGGTCTCAACGTCATCGGTCGCTCGGCGGCGCCTGAATACTCGATGGCCGGGACGACGGAAGGAGCGCTCTACGGCAACACCTCGAACCCGTGGCGGAAGGGCTATTCCGCAGGCGGCTCGACGGGCGGCGGTCAGGCGGCCGTCACCGCCGGCATGGTGCCTCTGGCCCACGGCTCCGACATCGCCGGCTCGATCCGGATTCCGGCCGGATGGTGCGGCGGCGTCGGGCTCAAGCCGTCGCGCGGGCGTGTCTCGTTCGGCCCCGCGATGGACGAGAACGGCTTCGGCCTCGCCATGAACTTTGTGCAGACGAAGACGGTGCGCGACGCCGCGGCCATGCTCGATTGCGTCGCGATCCCGCAGACGGGCGACCCGTTCGTCATCCCGAAGCCGGCCGAGCCCTATGCCGCGCTCGCGAGAGTGCCGGCGCCGAAGCTCAGGATCGGCCTGACCCTGAAGCCGCTCCTGGGCGTCGCCGTCGATCCGGAGGTGGCCGCCGCCGTCGAAGCGTCGGGCAGGACCCTCGCTGCCATGGGCCACGAGGTCGTGGCGCAGGACCCCGTCTTCGAGGGCGTGGCGCAGATGCGGAAGTTCACCGACATGTGGTTCTTCGGCTTCGATGCGCGCCTTGCGACCTATGCGAAGAAGACGGGCCTCGCCATCGGACCCGAGACGCTCGAACCGATGGTGCTCAAGATCTACGAGCACGCGCGACGGCTCACGTCCGCCGACTTCTTCGCAGCGCTCGCCGAGGTGAACAAAGCGCGCCGCCAGCTCGCACGCTTCTTCGAGACCGCCGACATCTGGCTCTCTCCGACGCTCGCGCGCGTCGCCGAGCCTTGGGGCAACTACAATCTCGGCCGCGCCGACGTCTCCATGGAGACGCTGGTCGAAAAGCTCTACGCCGTGCCCTGTCAGTTCACGGTGCCGCACAACATCATGGGCACGCCCGCGATCACCCTGCCGCTCGCCATGCACTCGAGCGGGCTGCCGATCGCCGTCCAGCTCGCAGGACGGCCGGCGACGGAGCATCTGCTGCTGCAGCTTGCGGCCGCGCTCGAAGCCCGGATGCCGTGGGCCGACCGGGTGCCGCCGTTGCACGTCTCGCGGATGTGATCGCGGCGCTCGCCTCGCGTGTTCGCCGGCAAGTCGAGGGGGCGACCGCGCCGCTCCGCCGACCCTCGCCGGGGCCCGTCGCCACAGGTCGATGCGACGGCAGCCGCATGGCCTTCGCGCCGTCGCAGAATGGCGCCCGTTGAGCCTCGCGTCCCGGGCTGCTGCTCGGCGGTTGGGCAGTCTGCCCCGAGGGCGCGCCCCGGGGCACGATTGCTGGCGCGCGGCGAGAGGATCGGCTCCGGCGGACAGCCAGTCGCCCGCCAGGGCCGCCTACAGCGCGCCGGGGAAGATGCCGCCGTCGAGAAGCAAGTTCTGCCCGGTGATGAATCCGGCGTGCGCCGAGCACAGGAATGCGGCGGCGTGGCCGAACTCTTCCGGCTGGCCGAAACGACCCGCCGGCACCTGTGACTTACGCTGCTCCAGGGCCTTTTCGAACGGCACGCCCTGCTGCTCGGCCATCTTGCGCGTCGAACCAAGCAGGCGATCGGTCTCGAAGGGACCCGGCAGGATGTTGTTGATGGTCACGTTGTGCCTGACGGCCCGGCGCGCCATGACGGCGACGGCGCCGGTGAGACCGGCGCGCGCGCCGTTCGAGAGCTCGAGCGAAGCGATCGGCGCCTTCACCGACTGGCTGGTGATGTTCACGATGCGGCCGAACTTGCGGTCCATCATGCCGTAGACGGTCGCCTTGATGAGGGCGAGCGGCGTGATCATGTTCCACTCGACCGCCTTCCTCCAGTCGTCGAGCGAGAAGTCCTTGAAGTCGCCGGGCGGCGGACCTCCGGCGTTGTTGATGAGGATGTCCGGATTGGGGCAGGCCTCGAGAATCATCCTGCGGCCTTCCTCGGTGGTCACGTCGCAGGCGACCGCCGTCACCTTGACGTTCGCCGCCTTGCGGATCTCGTCGGCGGTCTTTTCGAGGTCCGCTTTCGTGCGCGCCGAGATGACGACGTTGACGCCCTCGCGTGCGAGCTGCATGGCGCAGGCCTTGCCGAGTCCCTTCGAGGCCGCACAGACGATCGCGGTGCGGCCGTTGATTCCGAGATCCATGGGGTGTCCTCCGTTGCGCTTGCCGGTGTCGGGAAAGAAGACGCCCCTCCCGACGACGGGTCAAGAAAAAGCCGAGCTTGCCGCCCTCGGCACGATCAGGTAGAAAGTTTTTCACGGGGCCTGATGCAGCCGCCCCGTCAGGCGATCGCCCAAGCGCTGCTCCGCACGGTCGCGTCTTTGCGTCGCGCCGTATACGGAGCTGTGACTATGGGTGAAATCTTTATCTCCACATCGGAACTCTATCGCCTCCTCGGCTCGCCAGACGCGCCGCTCATCTACGACGTCTGCAGGTGCGAGGATTACGACGCCGAGCCTCGCCTCATTCCCGGCGCGCGCTGGCGCGATCACCGACGCGCGGCGGAATGGGCGCAGGAAATCCCGCGCGGGCAGCGCGTCGTCACGGTGTGCGTTGGGGGCAAGAAAGTCTCGCAGGCCGCTGCCGCCGAGCTGCGGCTTCAGGGCATTGACGCGGCGTCTCTTGCCGGCGGCAACGAGGCGTGGCGCGCCGCCGGCCATCCGACCGTCGCCAAACGGCTCGGCATAGGCAATCGCGAGGGGCGCGCAACCCGCTGGGTGACGCGGTCCCGGCCGAAGATCGACCGCATCGCCTGCCCGTGGCTCATCGCCCGCTTCCTCGACCCGGTGGCGCGTTTCTTTTGTGTGGACCCGGCCGAGGTCATTGCCGCAGCCGCAGAGCTCGACGCCATCCCCTTCGATGTCGACGGCGTCGAGCTCTCGCACCGCGGCGAGCGCGACAGCTTCGATGCCTTCCTTGAAGATTTCGGGCTCGAAGACGCAGCCCTCGACCGCCTCGCGGCCATCATTCGCGGTGCCGACACGGCGCGCATGGAGCTGGCGCCTGAGGCCGCGGGTCTTCTCGCCGTCTCGCTTGGCATCTCTGCACTTTCCGGCCCCGACGATCACCTGGCGCTGGAGCGGGGATTTGCGGTCTACGATGCGCTCTACGCCTGGGCGAGATTCGCCTCGGACGAGACGCACAACTGGCCGGCGACCAGAATTCAATCGTAAGGGCGGGGACAGCGATGCAGAAGGATTTTGACCCGGCCCTG
>CAYWBX010000177.1:0-6713 GCA_964456015.1 uncultured Hyphomicrobiaceae bacterium
AGAATTATGTTCTTGTTATGTTCTAACGCGTGTGCTAACAGCGAAGCCGTTGCGCACGCCGGTCTGGAACGGAAACGACGATGGGCACGCGATCGGGATTGATTGATGCGGAGCGGCGTCGGGGAAGAGGTGCGCGAAGCAACCGGGCGAGCCGTTACGACGCGACCACGACCGAGGCATTCGACGACGGGTGGGAGAGCCTCGCCCAGCTCGGCGCCTTCAAGACCGAAGTGCACCGGGAGAATGCCCGCAGCATCATCTCGACCAACGACAGTCCCGATCTTTCGTTCGACGCCTCGATCAATCCTTACAGGGGCTGCGAGCACGGTTGCGTTTATTGCTATGCGCGGCCGACCCACTGCTATCTCGGCCACTCCGCCGGCCTCGATTTCGAGACGCAGCTCTACGCCAAGGAGAATGCAGCCGAGCTGCTCGAGACGGAGCTGGCGCTTACGCGTTATGTGCCAAGGACGATCGCGCTCGGGGCCGTAACGGACCCCTATCAGCCGATCGAACGACGTTTGCGCATCAGCCGGTCGATTCTCGAAGTGCTCGAGCGAACCAGTCACCCGGTCGGCATCGTGACGAAATCGGCCGGCATCCTCCGCGACATCGACATTCTGGAACGGATGGCCCGGCGTGGGCTCGTCAAGGTTGCGATCTCGGTCACGACGCTTAATGCGCGCCTTGCCCGCAGCATGGAGCCGCGCGCAGCGAGCCCGCCGAAGCGCCTCGAGGCCATCCGGCAACTCAGTGCGGCCGGGGTCCCGACGGCCGTGATGATGGCACCGATCATCCCCGCGCTCAACGACAGCGAGATTGAACCAATCCTTGAGGCGGCACACGGGGCCGGCGCCCGCGAGGCGGGCTACGTTCTCCTGCGACTCCCGCTCGAGCTCAAGGCGCTCTTTCGGGAGTGGCTCGAGACGGATTTTCCGGATCGCGCGCAACGGGTGATCGGCATCCTGCGCTCCATGCACGGAGGCAAGGACTATGTGGCCGAGTTCGGGCTGCGGCAGCGGGGCAGCGGTCCCTATGCGGAGCAAATCGGATTGCGTTTCAGGCTGGCCATGAAGCGATTGGGCTTTTCGCCTCGCGCTCTCAAGCTCAGGGTAGACCTGTTCGAGCCGCCAGCCGCGAAAGGAGCCCAGCTGCGCCTTTTTTAGCAACCGGGGCAAAGCGGGTTGGGAAGGACCCGCGAACCCAGCAGAGCCGAATTGCTCATGCAGACTTGCGCCTGCTCGCCGCCGGTGCCAGCCTGACGGCACAGCGCAAAACCCAGAAAAGTCAGAGGCGGGCGATGGCGACTTACGATCTCATTCTCAAGGGCGGACACGTCATCGACCCGTCGCAGAAGATCGACGGCGTGATGGATGTGGCCTTCGCCGGGGGCAAAGCCGCAGCTGTCGGACGCGACCTCAGACCGGGGCCGCAGACGGAGGTGCGGGACGTTACAGGCTACATCGTCACTCCCGGTCTGATCGACCTGCACACACACGTTTACTGGGGCGGCACCTCGCTCGGCATCGACGCCGAGGAGTTCTGCCGCACCTCGGGCGTGACGACGGCGATCGATACCGGCAGCGCGGGGCCGGGCAACTTCGCGGGGTTCCGCAAGCACGTCATTGAACGAAGCGAGGTGCGCATCCTCGCCTATCTCCACATCTCATTTGCCGGGATCTACGCCTTCTCGAATACCATCATGTACGGCGAGAGCCAGTCCATGCACCTGATGGCGCCGCGCGATGCGGTCGAGGTCTACGAGAAGAACCGGGACGTTCTGGTCGGCATCAAGGTCCGTGTGGGGCTCCACGCCTCGGGAGACCAGGGCACCGCGCCGCTCAATGTCGCGCTGCAGGCGGCCGACGAGCTCGGCGTGCCGCTGATGTGCCATATCGATCACCCGCCCCCGTCCTACGAAGCGGTTCTCGACATGCTGCGGCCGGGCGACGTGCTGACGCACGCGTTCCGGCCGTTTCCGAACGCGCCCTGTACCGCGCAGGGAAAGGTAAAGCCCGAGGTCCTCGCCGCACGCAAGAAGGGCGTCCTCTTCGACATCGGCCACGGCAAGGGCTCGTTCTCGTTCAAGACGGCACGGGCGATGCTGGCGAACGGATTCTACCCGGACACGATCTCGTCCGACGTGCACACGCTCTGCATCAACGGTCCCGCCTACGATCAGGTGACGACCATGTCGAAATTCCTGTGCCTGGGGGTGCCTCTGTCGGAGGTCATCAAACAGTCGACGGTCAACGCCGCGCACGCGCTCAAGCGGCCGGAGCTCGGCAGCCTGAAGCCGGGCTCGGCAGGCGATGCGACCATTCTCTCGATCAAGGACGGCAAGTTCGATTACGAGGATGTGCTCGGCGAGCACATGACGGGGGATAAGCGGATCGTTGCAGAGGCGACGGTGATCGCCGGCAGATGGTGGCATCCCAAACGGGGGACAAAGTTCGCGAAGATCGCCGCCAGGGAAGCCAGAGAACCCGCAAGAGCCAAGTAGCGTCCCTTCAAGCCGTCCCGGCGGCGCGGCTCGAGGCAGTTTCACGGATCGAGGGCCATGTTCCTAAATCTCAGCCAGGTCGGACAGATCTCGTTGCCCGTTTGCGATACCGACCGCGCCGAACGCTTCTACGAGCAGGTGCTCGGACTTCGGAAGCTGTTCCGCTTCGGGGACCTGGCTTTCTTCGATTGCGGCGGGCTGCGTCTGATGCTCGAGAAGACGCACGCCGGCCAGCCGGCGAAATCGGGCGCCTGCCTCTACCTGCGCACGCCCGACCTCGAGCTTGCCGTGAGGGTGCTCGAGGAGCGCGGCGTGACTTTCTCAAGCCGCCCGCACCTTATTGCCGAAATGGACGATCACGACCTCAGGATGGCGTTCTTCGCCGATCCCGACGGGAACCGGCTGGCGCTGATGCAGGAAGCGCCACGCGGGTACATGCGCAAGGTCTGAGGAAGCCCAAGAAAGGATTGCCGATGACGCCCGAAGAGAAGCTCAAATCAATGGGCCTCGTGCTGCCCAAGGTGCCAACGCCGGTCGCAAACTATGTGCCCTTCAAGCTCGACGGCCGCACGATCTACTGCTCCGGCCAGGGACCGCGCAAACCCGACGGCAGCGTTTACGTCGGCAAGGTGGGCAAGGACTATACGGTCGCCGAGGCCTACGAGCACGCCAAGCTCGTGGGGCTCGGCCTGCTCGCCGCCGCGCAGATGGCGGCGGGGAGCCTGTCGAAGGTTGAAGTCCTCAAGGTTCTCGGCATGGTCAACGGTGTCCCCGACTTTGCCGACCAGCCGAAGGTGATCAACGGCTGTTCGGACCTCTTCGTCGCCGTGCTCGGCGAGCGCGGCCGACACGCCCGCTCGGCCGTCGGCATGGGCTCATTGCCGAACAACATGTCGGTTGAGATCGAGGCCGTGATGCGCATCGTCGACTGAGCCGGCGGCAGCGCAAGAGCCGGGCAGCGGGAGGGCGCGATGGATGGGGTCTTTCGACTCGACGGAAAGACGGCACTGGTGGTCGGCGCCGGACACGGCATCGGGCGCGCCATCGCCGAGGCATTTGCCGGCGCCGGCGCAGCCGTCGCGTGTCTGGATTTCGACGCCGCCGCGGCGAGCGCGACGGCGTCGGGGCTGATCGGGGGCGGCGCACGCGCCCTGGCGCATCGCATCGACGTGACAACCGAGGCGAGCGTCCGGGAGGCGGTCGACACGGTCGTCGAACGGCTCGGTGCGCCGCGAATCCTCGTCAATGGAGCAGCCGCGCAGGAGCCGACCGGCAGCATCGTCGAGATAAGTCCAGAGTGGTGGAACCACGCCGTCGCCGTGAACTTGACCGGCGCCTATCTGACGAGCCGCGCCGTCATTCCTCACATGGCCCGCGCGGGCGGCGGCAGCATCATCCACATCGCCTCGCAAATGGGGCGAATCGGGGCGGAAGGACGCGGCGTCTACTGTGCGACCAAAGGCGCGCTCATCCAGCTTGCCAAGGTCATGGCGATCGACCACGCCAAAGACAACATTCGCGTCAACACGCTGTCACCGGGTGCGGTCGAAACCAGGCGTCTGGTGCACCGCTACGGAAGTCTCGAGGCGGCGCGAGCCCAGGCGGTGCCGAAGCACCCCATCGGACGGCTTGGCAGACCGGAGGAGATTGGCCATGCGACAGTCTTCCTTGCCAGCGATGCCTCCTCGTTCATGACCGGCGCCGACCTCCTGGTCGATGGCGGCTATACGGCAGTCTGAACGATCTCGCGCAGGCCTCGGCCGCTCGCGCGCTCGAGGCGCTTGAGGAGGCGGTCGAGCTCGGCGAGGTCATCGGCATCGAGGCGCGGTCCTGGCGCACGCGTAGCGGCCGTGGCAATGGCGCCGCGGCGGCGCAGAATCTCCTTGCGGATCGCGAGACCGATGCCGGGCTGCAGCTCGTGCCGCAGGACCGGCAGGAAGCGATCGTAAAGGTCCTCGGCAGCGTCCGCCTCGCCAGCCCGAAAGAGCGCATCCATGGCGACAAGGACATCCGGGAAAGCAAAGCCGGTCATGGCCCCATCGGCGCCACGGAGATACTCCTGCGGCAGATGGATGCCGCCGAACCCACAGAGGATCGAGACATGGCGCCGGGCGCGGCCGTCGCAGGCGCGGCGGATCGCCGAGAGCTTCCGCAAGCCCGGATAATCCTCGTGCTTGAACATGACGATCTGCGGAAAGCGGTCGACGAGCCCGACAAAGCAGGAGGCCGAGAAATTCACCCCCGACAGCTGCGGAAAATCCTGAATGCACACCGGGATCGATGGCCCGAGCGCCTCGAGCACGCTTGCGAGATAAGCGGCAACGGCCTCATCGGTCTTGAGACCTGCAATCGGCATCACCATGACGCCGGCGGCGCCCGCCTCCATCGCGGCCCTGGCCACCCTGACGAGCTGGGACGTGCCGGGATTGGACACGCCGACGATGACCGGAATGCGGCCCTCGACGGCGGCGATGAAACGACGCGCGACGTCGAGCGTCTCCGCTTCCGAAAGCTTCTGGAACTCGCCCATGACGCCGAGAATTGTCATGCCTTGGACGCCGCAGCGCATGTAGAAGTCGACGAGGCTGTCGATGGAGGCAAAGTCGATGTCGCCTTCGTGCGAGAACGGCGTCGCCGCAATGACGTAGACGCCCTTCGCGTCGGCCGTAAGCTTCTGGGCCATGGCAAGCCTCGTGGACGTGGGGTGCAGCCCGGGATGGAGCACCCTTGGGATCGAAATGCAAGGCAAAACGCTCGAGCCGAAGGGCAGCGGCGGACGCCGCAAGGTGTGCCTGGCACCGTCAAAGTTGCGCGTGCTTCGGCGGGGGAGGCTCCATGCCCTCGCGACGTCACGCCGCCGACCACGTCAGGCCACCAAAGCTGCGTGCGCAGCCGTTCCCCAAATCCCTGAGCACCGTTGATCGGCCACGGCGCGGGCAATCGCACGTCGGCATCGCGGGGCGCGCGGCGATCTCTCGCAATCACCACTTCCGGTCTGGCAGAACGACGTGTGCAACGACCGCGACCTGAAGCGCAGGGGGTCGAGGATCAGCGCGATGAGGCCTCAATCTTCGACTTCGCCTTCCGAAGGCTGCGCTGTTCGCGTCCTATGGCTTTCGTTGCGGAATCACCTTGCGGAACGGCCTGCGCTTTGGCCGCGGCGACAATCGTCTCCACATAGCCGGGCAGCGCGAAGGCAGCGAGCTGCACGGCCGGCGTCCAGTATCGCGTGGCAATGCCGCGCTTCCTCGCCCGCTTGGCGAGCTTCTTTGCCGAAATGTCGAGATGACCGGCGTCGTCGGAGGCCCAGTTCAGGGCGAACGGCCCGCCGAAATAGCAGGGCTGGGTGCACAGGTAAGGTGCGACATGCCGGAAAAGGCCGGCAAACGCGCGCGTGGTGCCCGCGAGATGATCCGGAAACTGGAACGGCAGCCCGTTCTGCGCGACGAGGATGCCGCCCTCGCGGAGCGCGCGCTTGCAGTCGGTGAAGAATTCCGGCGTGTGCAGGACCGCGGAGGGCCCGATCGGCTCGGAGCTGTCGACGATGATGGCGTCGAATCTCTTGTCGGTTCCGCCGACGTACTCGCGGCCGTCGGCAATGACGAGATCGCAGCGCGGATCCTCGAAGGCGCCGCCCGCGATCTCGGGAAAGTACGTGAGCGACAGGTCAATGACGCTGCGATCGATCTCGCACAGCGTCGCCTCCTCGACGGAGGGGTGCTTCAACACCTCGCGCAGCACACCGCCATCGCCGCCGCCGACGATCAGCACCCGCCTGGGTGCCTTCATGGCCATCAGCGGCACGTGCGCCATCATCTCATGATAGATGAACTCGTCGGAGGTGGTCAGTTGGCAGACGCCGTCCAGCATGAGTACGCGGCCCCAGGAGGCATTCTCGAAGATGACGAGATGCTGGTGCTCGGTCTTGACCTCATGGAGAACCTTATCGGCCTTGAGCTGCACCCTCCAGTGCGGATGGAGCGTCTCCTCGATCCAGCGGTCGGTTGACTGCATCGCAGGCTCCCCGGATTTGGTGTGAGGCATCTATCGACTTGGCTTGTAGGGGCGCGCGAGGGCCATGACCAGCCTCGAATGCCCGGACGGTAAGCCGCCACCCGAGCGCCGCGCGATGAAGCCGGGCAGTGGGACCTGCGGGTGTCGGCCGAGTGGAGCCCATAGAGCTGCGCCCCGGAGCAAGCTCCGGGGCGCC
>CAYWBX010000178.1:0-6711 GCA_964456015.1 uncultured Hyphomicrobiaceae bacterium
CCATTGAGGAAAAGCCCGAACGCCGCATCGTCATGCTGCAGCGCAAGCCCGGTCGCATGGGCCGCGGTCTCGGCGTGTCGACAGGCTGGATCCTTCGCCTGCTGCTCGCAAAGCGGGGAGTCGAGCAGGTGACGGGCGTTACCTATCGCCGGATTGACGCAGCGGGCGTGCACATCACCGTCGGCGGCGAGGATCGGGTCGTTCCCGCCGATACCATCGTCGTCTGCGCAGGCCAGGAACCCGAGCGGTCGCTGTTCGATGCGCTTGCGAGCCGCGGCGTTCGCGCGCATCTGATCGGCGGCGCGGCGAAGGCGGCAGAACTCGACGCCATGCGCGCCATCGACGAGGGTACGCGGCTCGCGATGACGTTCTGAAGGCCATGCGGGCCGAGCCGCTGGCGTGCTTGGCCGCGGCCGTTGCGACTTACGGCTCAGTACGTCGCCCGTCCCCCCGAGATGTCGAGCACCGCGCCGGTGGTGAACGAGCAGTCCTCGGACGCCGCCCAGGCGATCAGCGCCGCCACCTCCTCGACCTGCACGAAGCGCCCGCGCGGAATCTTCGAGAGCATGAAGTCGATGTGGGACTGCTGCATCTGCGCGAAGATGGCGGTGCGCGCGGCCGCCGGCGTGACGGCATTGACCGAGATGTTCTTGCCGGCCGTCTCCTTGGCGAGTGATTTGGTGAGGCCGATGACGCCCGCCTTCGAGGCCGAGTAATGCGCCGCGTTCGGGTTGCCCTCCTTGCCGGCGATGGAGGCGATGTTGACGATGCGCCCATAGTTCTGCGCGATCATGCCGGGTACCACCGCCTTGCACACGAGAAACGGCCCGTCGAGGTTGATGCTCATGACGCGCCGCCACTCTTCGAAACTCGTCTCCCAGGTGGTGGCGTTGGCACCGGCGATGCCGGCATTGTTGACCAGGATGTCGATGCGCCCGAAGTCGGCAAGCGTCCGGTCGCGCGCCCGCTCGATCGCCGAGAAGTCGGTGACATCGCAGGCGTAGGCCCTGACCGCCGGCCCGACGGCCGCCGCCGTCTTTTCTGCCAGCGCGATGTCTTGGTCCCAGATTGCGACCTTGGCGCCCGAAGCGACGAACCGTTCCACGGTCGCCCGCCCGATTCCCTGCGCGCCTCCGGTGACGACGGCGATGCGGTTCTTGAGGTCAATGGCGTTCGGCATGGGAGATTTCTCGCGTGCTGTCTGATCCGGGGGCCGGAGCCGGCGTGGCACCGGCACGTCATCTTGTCGTCACCAATCAAATACAATGCCTGCTCTGGCAAGTCCGGTCCAGCAATCCCCCCAGCATGACGCGCTTGCCGCGAGAGGACCAATCCTGCCGCGCGCACGGGGCTGTCAGTAACCTTCCTCTGCGTGCGTGGCCGACCCGCCATGAGGTTTGGGGCGAAGAAACGGGAGCAGGTCCAGAAAAAACAGTGCCCAGGACCCGACGCGGCAGCTCACGCGATGCCGTATTCGAGCCGTCCGTCTCACCTTCGCCGCCCGGTTCCGCCGGGCGGACACAATGCAGGCGGCACATTGCGAACTGCAAGATCACGACGGCGACACGGACTATGGACGCGCGGGGTGGTCGACCAAGTCGACCGAACCGTCGCGCGCCGTAGAGGCTCCCTAGCCGTCCGCCGCCTTCTCCATCGCGGCGAGCAGCGTTTCGGGCTCGTGCGCGCCCGAGACGGCGACACGCCGGTTGAAGATGAAGAAGGGCACGCCGTTGATGCCGCCCTGGCGGGCGCCAAGGTCAGCCCGAAGGACTTCGGCCCGGCCCTCGTCGGATGCGAGGTAGGTTGCGAGCGCGTCCCGATCGAGGCCGGCGCTTGCTCCGATGTCGGCGAGCACGTCGAGGTCGGTAAGGGCTCGGCCCTCGATGAAGTAGGCGCGGAACAGGGCCTCCGCCGTCGCGTCCTCGCAGCCGGCAAGCGCGCCGTAGCGCATCAGGCGATGCGCGTTGACCGTGTTCGGCTGCACCGTGATCGCGTCGAAGTCGAAGGCCAGCCCGAGGCTGCGGCCGATGGCCTCGATCCGATCATAATTGCGACGCGCGCCGGACCCGAACTTCGCCTCGAGGTAGGTCTTGCGCGGAATTCCGGCCTCTGGAATATCGGGGTTCAGCTGAAAAGGCAGCCAGCGCACGGCTGGCGGGGCCTCACCGGGGTGGCGCTCGGTCCAGGTTGCCAGGGCAGCCTCTAGCCGGCGCTTGCCGATGAAGCACCAGGGTCAAACCACGTCCGAGACGATCTCGATCATCAGGTTCGGATCCATGCGAGCTCCCATAGGCTGCGGGATGTACGGCTCAACGGCTGGAACAAGACGGCGGCAGGATAGCCGGTTGGCGCCGGTCGAGCGACAGGATAATGCGACGAGGGCCGATCAAGGTGACGGCCGCCGGCGGGAGCGGCGGGGAGAGTCTCGCGGCAGCTCGCAATTGCCCTAGCCGTCGCGTCGATTGGCCGTTCGGTCTGGCGTATCGAGAGGCATCCCATGGCGATCATCCTTTACGGCATCCCGAACTGCGAGACCGTGAAGAAGGCCCGGAGCTGGCTCGAGGCGAGACAAATCGCCTACGCCTTCCACGACTACAAGAAGTCGGGGGTTCCGGCCGCAAAACTCGACGGCTGGGTTGCGACTGCGGGCTGGGACAAAGTGCTCAATCGTGCCGGCGCGACATTTCGCAAGCTGCCTCCTGAGGCCAAGATGACCATCGACGCCGCGTCAGCGCGACGGCTGATGCTGGCGCAGCCGTCGATCATCAAACGTCCCATCGTCGAGCACCCGGGCGGCCTTCTCATCGGCTTCGCGCCGGCTGAGTGGGAGGCGGCTCTCAAGACGTGAGCCGAGGGCCGTCGAGATGCGGACCGCGACGCCTGGGCCTGCGCACGCGGCGCATCGCTCGGCTGCGGGCCTGGAGGCTCGCCAATCCCGGAGAAGATGCTAGCCTCGCGCCGGGGTTGAAACCGGTCAGCGAGGAGCAGGCATCATGAACAGGCTTGACGGCAAGGTGGCGCTCATCTCCGGCGCAGCACGCGGCATCGGCGCCGAGACGGCACGGCAGATGGCCAAGGCCGGCGCCAAGGTTGTGGTCGGTGATGTGCTCGAGGATCGCGCCAAGGAGACCGTCGCCGAGATCAAGGCGGCGGGCGGCGAGGCTCTTTTCACAAAGCTCGACGTCACCACGGAGGCCGGCTGGAGGGCAGCCCTTGACGCCACCCTAAAGCAGCACGGCGGCCTCGACATCCTGGTCAATAACGCCGGTATCTTCCTCGGCCGGGACCTGATGGACGTCACCATGGAGGAATGGCAACGCCTCGTTGCCATCAACATGACGGGGGTCTGGCTCGGCACCAAGGTGTGCGCGCCGGCGCTCGCCGAGCGCGGCAAGACCTCGCGCCATGGATCCGCGATCGTCAACCTCGCTTCGGTCGCGGGGCTTGTCGGCTCCCAGCTCGATCCGCTCTATTCCATGACCAAGGGGGGCGTGACGCTCTTCACCAAATCTTCGGCGCTGGCCTTTGGCCGCAAAGGCTGGCGCATCCGCGTCAACTCGATCCATCCGGGCGTCATCGAGACGGACATGGGTGCGCAGACCTTCTCGGCGCGCGCCCAGCAGCTTGGCTCCAACGATGTCGACAGCGCCCGTAACGTGGCCTTGCGGCAGCATCCGATCGGTCGTCTCGGCGTGCCCGAGGACATCGCCCTTGGCATCGTGTTCCTTGCCTCCGACGATGCCGGCTTCATGACCGGGTCGGGCATGGTCGTGGATGGCGGGCTCACCGCGCAGTGATTTACACCCCAGAGCGGACCAGGACAGGCCATGACGACCTTGCGCGCACTGCTCGACGGCCCAGACCCGATCGAGGCGCCGCTCGTCCTCAACCCGATGATGGCGAAGCTCGCGGAGGCGGCAGGCTTCAAAGCCCTCTATCTCGGCGGCGGCGCGACCGGCTATCTCAAGTGTGTCACCGAAGCAAACCTGAACATCAGCGAGCTTTGTCAGGCCGCGCTTGACATTAAGGCCGTGTGCCGGCTGCCGCTCATTCTCGACGGCGCCTGCGGCTTCGGCGACCCGATGCACTTGCACCGCACCATCGGGATGGCGGAAGCCGCAGGCTTCGATGCGATCGAGATCGAAGACCAGATCCTCCCGAAGCGGGCGCACCATCACATCGGCATCGAGCACATCATCCCGGCGGAGCTGATGGTCGAGAAGATCCGGGAGGCGGTCAGCGCCCGGCGCAAATCCGATTTTCTTATCATCGCACGGACCAACGCGGCCCGGATGCACGGTCTTGAGGAAGCGCTGGCGCGCGCCCGCGCCTACCGGGCGGCCGGCGCCGATCTGCTGCTTGTGCTCGCCAAGGCGCCGGAGCAAGTAAAGGTGATCGGCGAGCGTGTCGGCAGCCCGCTGGTGCTGCTCGCCGCAGGCGACGCCGTGCGGGCGGCGGGGCTCGATCGGCGTGAGCTCTCACGCCTCGGTTATCGCCTCATCATCGACGCCTCGACGCCGTTGATGGCGGCACACAAGGCCTGGCGCGAGGCCTATGCGGCGATGGCGCGCGGCGAGCCGGTCCCGATGCTCGGGGCGAGCGGCGCCAAGGCGGAGCAGGAACTCGTCCATCAGACGATCGGGCTTGACGCCATGCTGGAGATCGAGCGGCGAACAGTGGAAAAGTAGGGGGCAACGGAGGTCGCAATGGCCAAGAAAGCAGAGCGGGCCGGGCGGGCCAAAGCTGGTCGACCCGTCACCGATGCGCTGCGCCGTCAGATCGTCGAGGAACTGCCGGAGGTTGCGCAGATCACGGATGCGGACCTGCGCGCCAAGGCCGTCGAGGCGTGGGCCTATGCCATCGCCAACTCGAGCTTCAATTCCATCCGCGAGATTCCGCCGGCCGGGAACCCGGATGTCAACGAAGCCAAGCGCGGCGACCAGACGGATCACCTGCGCGGCGTTACACGGCTCGCCGTCGCCATCGCCCGCGAGATGGGGTCCGCATACCCGGAGCTTGCGATCGATATGGACGTGATCGTCGCCGGCGGTCTCCTGCACGATGTCGGCAAGGCCTGGGAGTTCGATCCGGAGCGCCGCCGCCGCTGGCGGGCCGAGCAGAAGCGTTATGGACGTCCCTCGATCCGCCATCCGGCCTACGGCGCACACATCTGTCTGACGGTCGGACTGCCCGAGGAAATTGCCCATATCGCCATGGCGCACTCGGGCGAGGGCGAGCTCTTGATCCGCAGCCTTGCCTGCATGATCGTCCATCAGGCCGATTACACGTTCTGGAACACGCTGCTCGCGGGGGGCGAACTCAAGCCCGAGACCATCCCTCCGGACCGGCGCCGCTACGTGCTTGACCGGCCATTCTAGAATCCGGCCGGGAGCAGCGAGCTTCGAAGGCAAATGTGCCGGCGCGCGGTTCGGCAACCGAACAAGGACCATGGCCCGCGCCGGGACGGCGTCCGGGCGCAGCTAGGAGAGAATGGGAATGAAGCCGAAAGTGATTCTGGTGCCGCCCACCGAGGCGACAGGCAAGCTCGCCGCCGAGATGGCGCCCTCGTCGATCGATCTGGTGCTCGCGCAATCCGGCACCGCCGCCTTCGACGAGGCGCTCAAGACTGCCGAGTTCATGGTTTGCTATCCGAACGTCAAGATGGAGGATGCCTTCTACAAGGCCGGCAAGAAGCTCCGTCTCGTGCAGCTCCTTTCGGCGGGCTACGATGCGGTCGACATCGAGGCGGCCCGTCGCGCCGGGGTGCCGGTCGCCAACAACGGCGGCGCCAACGCCATATCGGTTGCCGAGCATGCCATGATGCTGATGCTGACCGTGGCGCGCCGGGTCATCTGGCAGCACCAGAGCGTTGCGGGCGGGCGCTGGCGCGGCAACGGTCCGGCGCCGGTCATGTACGAGGTCTACGACAAGACGCTCGGCATCGTCGGCCTTGGCAACATCGGCCGGAAAGTGGCGCGCCGGGCGCAGGCGTTCGGCATGAAGGTCGAGTACTACGACATCAAGCGGCTCTCCGAGGACGAGGAGGACGCGCTGGGTGTCAAGTTCCGGCTCTTGCGGGAGCTCCTGCGGCGCTCCGACTTCGTCTCCCTGCACGTTCCGCTCAACGCCTCAACCAAGCACATGATCGGCAAAGCGGAGCTTGCTCTCATGAAGCCCTCGGCGATCCTCGTCAACACGGCGCGCGGCCCCGTCATCGATGAGAAGGCGTTGTGCGAGACCCTCAGCCAGCACAAGATCTTTGGTGCCGGTCTCGACGTTTTCGACGAGGAGCCGCCGCCCGCCGACAATCCGCTGTTCAAGCTCGACAACGTCGTGCTCACCGCGCACTTCGCGGGGCCGACATCGGACAATCACGTCGCGCGGTTCCGGAACGCCTTCGACAACGTCGAGCGGATGCTGCGCGGCGAGAAGCCGTTCTGGGTTGTACCGGAGCTACAGGCGTGAGAGCAGAAAGCGGCGAAGGGAACGGGGTGCGGTGCGTTTCCTGCTTGCCGCTCAAGCCAGCGTCCTGTGCACGAAGGCGACGATGCGCTCGAGGCCGGCCGCCGCATTGGCGGGGTCCTTCGTGTTGCGAACGATGAAGCCTGCCGCCTCGCCTTCGTAGAGGGCGACCTCGATGGCGCCGCCGCGCGCCCTGTAGGCCGCCGCGAAGCGGTCGAGATGCGGTCGCGGGTGCATCTTGTCCGCCGT
>CAYWBX010000179.1:0-6704 GCA_964456015.1 uncultured Hyphomicrobiaceae bacterium
TCGGTCGCCCGCTCGGGTTTCCGGAGACGCCCTTCGGGAACGGGCGTCCGCGCTGTCGCGTTGCTGCTCGGTCGCTGTTAGCAGCGGGCACGAGGGTCAGGTCCGACGTGCGCGTCATGTGCTTTCTCCGATACGACGGATCAACTCGCGAGAAACTTTGGTCGGCTTACGCAAGTCTCGATGTCGGACGGCTGCCTCACGTGCCTCCCGGCCATGCCTCCAGACCGCCTTGGGTTCTACCGCTCGCAGCTCCATGATACCGGCAGAGATGCCGCTTGCGCCCTGCTGGCGCTCGGGACTGGCAGCCCGCGCGGTTGCTCCTCTTTGGGCAACGTGGTGCCTCGTTCCTCAATTCGACCAGGGTCACGAGCTTGGCTCGGGTTCTCATGCGCACCCCCTCCGCCTGGTTGCCCCGGATGACGGCCTGGTTGGCCGTGACGCTCACATGCTGATGCGTGACGCGACCATCCTCCGCTGCGGTCGACCGGTAGCGCTTCAGGGCTTCAATCTGCGGCGTGAATGTTCGCACCAGTGTGTGCAGAATGTCGGACACGCTGTCGTGCTGGTCAATCATGCCGACGGGGTTGACCCGGCGGACTGCAAGCGCGGCGGCCGCGAGAACCGCGGCCCTGGGCGGGGAGCAATGCCTCGATCGGGTCCCGGAACTCAAGGCCGTGCACCGTGCCCACCGTGGCTCTCAGATCACGGGTGGTCAGACCCCTCCCGATGCGCGTCACGTTGGCGGGCTGGCTCAGCAGGCCGTCCGCGAGATGTGCGTCGCCTGCAGGTAAGGTGTCGCACATCAGCGACAATGCTACCGGCGGCTCGGCGTGGTCGACCTCGATCCTGGTGTGGTCCTCGTCGGTCGAGAGCTTGTCGCGGGGGCCGGAAGGCCGGCGAGCGCAACGGATGAGGACGCGCATCGCTGCGTCGCGCTCATGTCGGTTGGGCTCGTAAGTTGGCCGGGGCGGATTGGCCTCGGCAGGAGCAACGGCCGTGTGCTCTTGCGACGTCTGGGATGTCACTTCGGCCCGCCTCGGGTATCACGGACAAAGATTCGAACGAACGCTTGGCCGATTTCCAGGGCGGCCGTGAGTTCGGCCTCGGCCTCGCCGATGTCGCCCGCCTCGAGGCAGATCGCCATGCGCTCGTGCCAGGCGTCGACGAGATCGGCGACGCGCTGCACGATGTCGTTGGCACAATCGGGTGGTTGAGAGCCGAGTGGGGCGGGACCGCTAAAGTCGCGAAAGTTGCTAATGCGGGGACCATAGTCGCGCGCTTCCGCCGCTGCCCCAACTTTCGCAACTTTCGCAGTATTAGCAGGGTGTGCCCCTCCGTAGCGCGGAAACAGGCTCATGCCTGGGTCCTTGTCCAGATAATCCACGCCTCGCGGCGCCGATGTCCGCGGATCGTCGCCTCCCCCTGGTGCGCCACGAGCCAACCGTGCTCGACCAGAATCCCAACCAGTTCCCGGGCGCGGCGCGCCACGCGCACGGCATTGGGCCCAAGCTGGCAGATGTCGGCGATCGAGACCAGCGGCTCCTCCCACCGCTCCTGCAACCAGGTCAGGAGCCTTTGCGCGTCGGCGATGTCCGGCGGAACCACGCTCGCCTGCCAGAGGCGAAGGGCTTCCTCTCCGTAGTGCTCGACGAGTCGAATCGCGCCGCGCAGGGTCTCGGCGTCAATCTCGACGGCGGCGTGGTTTGCCCACCACGCGATCACGGCGGCCAAGCGTGCGGCGTGCTCGGGCATCTTGGCGGCGAAGCCGGCGATGGGCTCGAGCGGTCCCCCGGGGCCCAGCATGCGCTCGATGTGATTAAAGAACCGGACCCAATCGGCGCGGGCCTCTGGCGACAGCTTGATCGTGCGCGGCGCCAGCTCGTTGCGGGTGCCGGGCCGCAGCGGCATGCCGACGGCGAGCGCCGCGGCCATGCGGTTCGTGAACTGCGCCATTTGCGCGAGGGCCCGGTCGGAGGGCTCCTTGTAAAAGCGCGTGCCCATCATCGACGCAGGGGAGGTGACGAGCAGTCGCGAAATGAGCCCCTGATCGCGCAAGACCGGGTCGCAAAGGAGTTGCGCGGCCACGTCCGGTTGGACGAGCAGATGCGCGGTCAGCCGCCGATTGGCGATCGTGTGGGCCCCGTCGAGCGACCGCACGCGCTTCCACGGCTCCCCGTCCCACAGCAGCGAGAGTGCCGCAGCGCTGCGCAGCTTGGCGTCGTCGGACATGGCGTGCCCGCCGACGAAAAGCCCGCCCTCGGCGCAAAAGAGCCCCACCGACGGCTGGCCGGTCAGGAAGAGCTTGGCCAAGCCCTCGATGGTGGGCTCGGCCATGATCATGATCGGCGCGAGCGGCGCCACCGGCGCATCGCCCAGCGCGCGCAATTCGGCCTCGCGGCTGGCGCGATCGAGCGGGCGGCCCGTCTTCGACTTGCGGCTGCCCAGGATGGATTTGCGCTCGGCTTCCCAGGCGTCGAGCGCGAGCTTGTGCGCTTTGATGTCGTGCACCCAGCTCGCGCGCAAGTTGGCCTCGTGCTCCTTGACGGCACGCATGGCGAGCTCGTCAGTACCCGATTTGCGCTCGCCGCTCTTGCCGATCGAGAGAAAGAGGCTCGAGACCGGGCGCGAAACGCCGCGTCCGATTGGCAACTCCACGTCGATGTGCGCTTGAGCAGCGAGCGTCACAACGGCCAGCACCGAGTTCGCACACATCGCCGGCGGCGACTGCACGATCTCCTGGATCGCATCGACAACGCCGGCAAGCTCCGTTCCAAGCGCCTCGACGGGAAAGGTGTCTGCCGGTGGCAACGGCCGCACCAACGGGACGGGCTCGGCCGGCCTCTGGGGCGCGACCTCCACGCGCGAGTTCGCTGCGACCTCCGCCGGTTTTGCCGCGGCCACCATCTCGCGCAGGGTGTCGAGTGTCGCCCCGTCGGGCAGCGCGTCGGCGAGGTCCCAGCCGTGGGGCCAGGACGTCGGCACCGCGACGATGCCCGCCCACGACGCTCCGGCCTCGAGCGCGAGCCGGGCGACGTCCTCGGCGTAGCGGCGGCCCGGCTCGTCATTATCCGGCCAGATCACAACCCGCCGGCCCGACAGCGGCGCCCAGTCGGCCGCGGTTGCGGCATTGCTGCCGCCGAAGCTGGTGACGGCGACGTGATCGGGAAAAAGCTTCCCCGCGGCATCGGCGGCCTTCTCGCCCTCGACGAAGAGAACGGCGGCCTCGGGCCGATGCGCCAGCCGGTCGAGCCCGTAGAGGGGCCGAGGCGCCGGCAACGCCATCCAGCGCCAAGAACGACATCCGCCCGGCCCGTCGCACCAGCTGAGCGGCAGGATCGCCTTTTCGCCGTCGCTGCAGTCCCAGCGGCAGACTCGGCCGAGCAGACGGCCATCGGCGTCACGGTAATCCCACACGGCCACGGGCTCGCCCAGTCGATGACGGGGGATCGTCCGGGGCGCGTCGTCGGGTACGGGCACGATTGGACGCCACGCCGAGTCAGCGCTAGTCGGGTTGTGATTCTCCGAATCGCTATCGAGACGTTGGGCCGGCACCGGACCGAACGTGCCCGCGCGTTCATCCATGGGGCACCCCCAGCAGGTCCGCCAGCCGACGCGCGGCCGCAGATTGTCTCACTTCGAAGAGATAGGCGACGAGGCTCACCACGTCGCCGCCGCGCGCATCAGTGGCGAAGTCCGCCCAGCGCCCGGTTTTCAGGTTGATGCGGAAACTCCCGGCACGGCGATCGGCCCGCCGCGGATTCCGAGCGATGAATTCGCGACCGATGCGTCGGCCGTCCGGCAGCCACTGAAGGCACAGCTCCGGCAGTCGGGCGAGCGCGGCGCGGTTGATGGCGGCGAAGTCGATGCGGCGCATGCGAGCGTCTCCAATTATGCGACACGCGTGGGCGTGCCCAGAAAGGCGTTGGGGCGTGCCGTGACGGCGGCACGGCAATGGCCTTGTCGTCGGCGGGGGTGCTTCGGCCTCAGGAGCCGGCAAGGTCTGACGTGCTGCGAACGACGGGGCCGGTTTGTTCGTCCGCCCACGCCTTGAGGAGGTCGCGCGGATAGACGACCCGCGCCCCGAATTTTCTGAATGGCGGGGATCCGCCGACGACGCGCCGCTTCTGCAGCGATTTCGGCGCGAGCCTGACGCCGCAGACGCTCGAGAGAAATTCGCTCGCCATGCGCTGATCCATGAGCGGCGGCCACGCGCTCGGGCTGCGGATGTCGGCGCCACCCGCGAGTACGGCGTCCAGGACCGCGTGGATCGGCGCACAACCCGCTGCCCCCGACGCCCGATGGCGCGCGAGGGGCATCGAAAGCCCGCGCTCGTCTTGGTGGCGGCTCGACGTGCTCATTGTTGCTTCCCCGGAGACAAAACGGTTGATCCAGGGCGATGGTGATTGACGCGGGAGTGCAATTGGAGGGGCCCCGCTGCACTTTCTCGCGTCCTCGCCGAGCTGAGGAAGCTCCGGTGCGGTCGGACTACGGCTTGGACGTCGCGGGCGACTTGATCATCTCAGACCAGATCTTCAGGACCGCCTCGGCTGCATCGCGTGGGTTCATTTGACGGCCCTGCCGGTACTGCGCATAGACGCCTTTCCAAATGTCGTAGATCTCCCGGGTGAGTTGGAAGCTCAGGTCCGTCTTCTTCGCACTGCGCAGCCGAGCACGAAAGTCCAGAAGCCGGTCATGAACGGGACGTTCTCCCTCTTGCGTTCTGCGGGCTCGCCTTTGGGCCATCGGCAGGGCAGCACCTGCAGCCTGTGCAAGCCGCGCGACGCGGCGGGCAGCTTGCTCTTCGCTATCGCCCGCCTCGACCAGCATGTCGATCATCGCGGACGCGGCAGCCAAATCCGCGACGTCGCGATTTACTCTCCGACGTCCTCTTGATCCCTGGGTGGGCAACAGAGGAGCCGGGGATCTGCCATCCTCGAGATCGCCAAGGGCGCCCAACAGATCGGTGAGCATGATGACCGGTTCGATACCATCGTCATGGTAGTCTCGCAGGAAGTTGCAAATTGCTTCCAGCGCCTGGGCCCAAGCCGCGCGTTGGTCTGCAGGTGCCGAGCTCGACCGATATTTGTGCGCTGACTTTTGGAGCTCCTGCCACAGCCGGCTCCAATCGGCCGCCTCGATCTCAACAATTGGCGTTCCGGGGACAGCCGTTGACGCCTCGTCATTATCATCGCTTTTTGGCATGGCCAGCCTCACCCCCGCCGCATCGGAACGACGTCGGCCGTTGCGCCGTCGAGTGCGGCGGCGGCACGGTCGCCAATCGCTTCGGCGGTGGCGCGCACCGGGTCGTCCGAGAGGTGCGCATATCGCGCCGTTGTTGCCTGTGACTTGTGCCCGAGAACGCCGCCGATGAGCGGCAGACTGGCGCCAGCAGCGACTGCAATGGACGCCGCGGAGTGTCGCAGATCGTGAATCCGGGCCTCGATGCCGGCTCTGGCTATGACACGCGCCCATGGCTTATTGACATTGACGATCGGGCGGCCCGGCAGGTGACCGGGAAACACGTATGGGTTGCCGCCAATCGGGGGTAGGTTTGTCAGGACTTCGACGGCTGGTGCAGACAGTGGCACGCAGCGGCTTCCGGTCTTGGAATCGAGCTCGCCCAGGACCAGCTGCCGACGATCCAGATCGACACGATCCCAAGTCAACAGCCGCAGCTCGTCCTTGCGCATGCCAGTGAGCAGCAGCAGCCGAAAGAAAGCGGCGACATGCGGCGACAAGGAGCCGTCAGCCACGGACTCCCGCAGGGCGTGGCCGAGGCGTCCGATCTCGGCGGGGGAAAGATAGCGGCGGCGGGCGATCTCGGGATAGCGCTCGACTGCAACCGCAGGATTCCGTTCGAGATGACCGCGCTGGGAGGCCCAGGATACCAAGCTCGCCAGCACGGCGAGGGCTCGGTTGGCCTGGTAGGGTGTGGATCTCTGTCCGTGGTGCCAGCGTTCGATCTCTGCAGTCGTGAGGTTCTTGATAGGACGCGTGCCAAATGCCGGCAGAATGAGGCGACTGACGAGACGCTCGTATTCGGCGAAGGTGCGCGTTCGGCGCTTGGCCTTGACGTGGAGCGTCATGAAGTCAGCAGCCACATCGGCCACCGTCGCCGCTCCGCGCTCCTCAGCAATGCGGTGTGCCTTTTCTGCAGCGGGATCGACGCCGCGCCGGATATCTCCGAGGAGGATCTGCGCCTGTCGCCGCGCCTGCTCCGGGGTCAGTGGACCAAACCTCCCAATGGTGAACGTCTTCTTTGGCGTGTCACGACCCCCCATTCGATAGCGCAGCTGGAAGGTCCGGCGCCCCTTCGGCGAGATCTTGAGCACAAACCCGGGAAGGTCTGTGTCGAAGAGGATCAGCGGCTTTTCCGGCGGGACGGGTGTGCGGTCGATGATGGCCTTGGTGATGCGGCAGCGCATATGGCCTCCGTGGGTGCTCGTGGGTGCCAGGAGCTGTTCTGGCACCCACCGTACAGCAACCGGCAGCAACCCGCATCATCGGCCAGCATCGGAACATATCTGATTTCACAGAGATTATTGGAATCGATCGCGCTGCGGAAACACCAAGAAACTCGAGAACGTCAAACTTTTAATCAGGTGGTCGTTGGTTCGATCCCAACCGGGCTCACCATGGTTTTCCTTACGGCCGACGCGCGGTTGGCGAAGAGCCGCCAAACGGCGTGTGGAGCCGAACTTCAT
>CAYWBX010000180.1:0-6701 GCA_964456015.1 uncultured Hyphomicrobiaceae bacterium
CTCGCGCGCCGCCTACAAGCTGATCGAAATCGACGACAAGCATCACTTTCTCAAACCGGGGGCGCGCGTGGTCGACCTCGGCGCTGCGCCCGGCGGCTGGTCACAGGTCGCGAGCCAGCGCGTCAAGGTCGTCGAAGGGCGCGGACAGGTCGTCGCCATCGACTACCTGGCGCTCGATCCCATTCCGGGCGTCACGATCCTCGAACTCGACTTCATGAGTCCTGATGCACCGGCGCGGCTGAAGGCGGAATTGCGCGACGGCCGCGCCGACGTCGTTCTCTCCGACATGGCTGCGCCGACCACGGGGCACACCAGAACGGATCACCTGCGCATCATGGCCCTTGCCGAGGCCGCACTTGCCTTTGCGCTCGAGGTTCTCACACCCGGCGGCACATTCCTGTGCAAGGTCTTCCAAGGCGGCAGCGAGCGCACCTTGCTCGAAGAGCTGCGCCAGAACTTCGCCAGCGTCCGCCACGTCAAGCCGCCGGCCAGCCGCTCGGATTCCGCCGAGCTTTATGTGCTGGCGATCGGGTTTCGGAGAGCGCGCACGTGACCATCCGCATCACGCTTGGCGACGGACTTGACGATCTCGCCGCTGCGGACCGCGACGGGATCATGACGGCGCTCGAGGGGGCCCGGGGCCGGGCCTCGGCGCGCCTTGAGCTAAGCGATGGGCAAATCACCGTGATCGGCGCGCCGCACTTGGTGATGCCTGAGCGCGGCATGGGCAGTCGGACGCTCGACCGCCATGCCGCGCTGATTGCGCTCGATCCCGGGTCTGCGACCTTGCGTGCCCCGGAGCGCGAGCTAAGCCTCGGCGCGTTGCTCTCGTACGCGTTGTATCGCCTCGCCCGCGCCCGCCATCCCGCCTCCGGCTGGACGCCCGGGCGGGGCTTCTGCGCGACCCTTGGCAAGGCTCTGCTCAGCGAGGGGCTGGCGCTGCATTTTGAGGAGGAGATGGGCTTCCCCCGCCCGCCGCAGGCCGTTGCCGTGGAGCGCGATCCACTGTGGGACCTCGGCACGCGCGCCATGGCCGCATTCGACGATCCGCACATTGACGGCGACGCCTGGTTCCACGGCCGGCCGGCCGACCGGTCCTTCCCGCCGCACGGCGGCGCTTCGCTCGGCTACGCCCTCGTTCGCGCCTGGCTCTTGCTGAGCGAGACTCTGCCGTCCGAGGAACTCGGCCTCGAATCGAACGAGGTTCTTTCCGCTTGGCGCACCGGCCGCCTCGACATCTGAAAGGCGCGACATGTGGCGCATCTGGGCGGCCGCCCTGTTCTGGGGCCTGAATTGGCCGGTGGTCAAGATCCTGCTCGATGGAACGGGGCCCTGGTCGTTGCGCACCTTCGGTCTTTCGGCCGGTTTCCTGCTGCTCCTCGTCACGACCCGGCTCTCCGGGCAATCGCTCGCGGTCCCGCGAAGTTGTTGGGGACGACTTGTCATCGCCGGCGTCCTCAATGTCGTCTGCTTCAACATCTTCGCCGTGTTCGCGCAGCTGTCGCTGCCGGCATCCCGCGCCGTCATATTCACCTACACCATGCCGCTTTGGTCGGTGCTTTTCGCCTGGGCGATGCTCGGCGAGCGGATCGATAGGCTGCGGCTGGCGGCGCTCGCGCTCGGCGCGACAGGAATTGCGCTCCTGTCGCGTCCGTTCTGGCCCGACTTTGCGGCCGGCGACGTTCCCCTCGGCCTCGCCTACGTGATGGCCGCAGCAATCACCTGGGCGGCAGGCACCGTCTACACCAAATGGGCACAGATCCCTGGGGCTCCCCTGGCCCTCACCACATGGCAGATCCTGCTTGGCGCGATCGCGTCTGCGATCGGCCTTCTGATTTTCGAAACGCCGCGGCTCGAGTTGGCCAGACCCGAGATCGCTGCAGCGTTCGCCTATCACGTCGTCTTTCCGCAGGCTGCCGCCTACGCGCTCTGGTTTGGGCTCATGAACCGCATCCCTGCCTCGACGCTGGCCCTCGGCACGCTGCTGGTCCCCGTCTTCGGCGTCGTGGGAGCCGTACTCATGATCGGCGAGCGTCCGCCTCTCCTCGACATCGTGGGCTTCGCCATCATCCTGGCCGCCGTCGTCATCGACCAGGGTGTGCGCGGCTGGCGCGAGGCAAAGTGAGCGGATGGCGCGTCAATCCGCGGCTGCAGCGATCAGACCGACCGAGGCCAGGTTCGCGACGAACTCCGCCTCATCGTCGAGGCATCTGAGATCGAGCAGCAACGCGCCTTTATCCATCCGTCCGATGACGGGTATGGGAAGCGCCCGCAATGCGGATGCCAGGTCATCGAGACGCCGCCCCGATGCCTTGCGATCCGCCGGCTCGATGGCGATGCCAACGCTTGGGATCGTCTCGAGCGGCAGCGCGCCCGAACCGATCTGGCTCCGGCAGCTGCGCGCCGAGAGCGAGAAGCCTTGCGCCGCGAGCGCGCCGAGCTGTGGAATGAGCCGCTCTGCAAGTGCGCGCAGTTCGGCCGGGGGGCGCGTGAAAAAGCGGATCGTGGGCAGGGTCTGCGGCAGCCGGTCCGGATCGCGGTAGAGCTTCAGCGTCGCCTCGAGCGCCGCCAGCCGCACCTTGTCCAAGCGTACAGCCCGCTTGATCGGATTCTTCGCACAGACCTCGACGAGGTCACGCCGGCCGACGATGAACCCGGCTTGCGGCCCCCCGAGCAGCTTGTCGCCCGAGAACGTGACGAGGTCCGCACCGTCCCGCAGCGCGTCCTGCACCGTGCGCTCGCGCGCAAGGCCGAAGCGAGAGAGATCGACCAGCGTGCCGGACCCGAGGTCATCGACGAGCGCGATGCCCTTCTCGCGAACGAGCGGCACGAGCTCTGCCGCGGCGACCTCCTTGGTGAAGCCCTCGATGCGGTAGTTCGAGGTATGCACCTTCATGATCAGCGCCGTAGCCGGACCGATCGCCCCGGCATAGTCCTTCAGGTGCGTCCGATTGGTCGTGCCCACCTCGACGAGACGCGTCCCCGCCCGCGCCATGATCTCGGGAATGCGGAACGCGCCTCCGATCTCGATCAATTCGCCGCGCGAGACGATGGTCTCGCGTCCCGCAGCCAGAGCGTTAAGCAGCAGGAACACGGCCGCGGCATTGTTGTTGACGACAATCGCGTCTTCGGCACCCGTGAGCTCGCGCACGAGATCCCGCACGATGTCGTCGCGCTCACCCCGACCGCCGCTGGCGAGATCAAACTCGAGCGCCGCCGGATGCCGCATGGCACTCACCGCGGCCGTCACCGCTGCTTCGGGCAGCACGGCCCGGCCAAGGTTGGTGTGGAGGACGGTGCCCGTCAGGTTGAAGACGCGGCGCAGCCGCGGCCGATCCGCCGCCTCGAGGGAGATAAGCACCGAGTGCGCGAGATCGCGCACGACTTCGGACCGCTCCGGCAACGAGGGCCTTCCGGCTCGAACCTGCCGGCGCAGTGCTTCGAGCGCGGCACGAACGGCCGCAAGCGTGGCGGGGCGCCCGAAGCGGCCAACGGCGATCTGCCCGATCTCGCTGCGCAACACTTCGTCGACGGATGGCAGGTCGAACCCTTTCGTGCCCATGCCTCGCCCAGTCTCCTGTCTTGCTCCGAACTTCGCCGAACTTCGGATCCGCGCGAGCATGACCGCAATCGGGCCTCGGGCTCAACTCCGGACGCGCAGCCGGTTGAGCTGCAAGGCGTCCCGACGGCGGAGAGCCATTGCAGCGAGAAGCGCCGGGCCGTCCGCCGCCCCACGACCATCACGCGCGCGCGAAATACCGCTCGAGGTCGTCGAGCAGCTCCGAATGGCAACCATCGGCGCCCTCGTGAGCATCGCCGTCGTCCAGCCAGACGATCTGCCGTGTCAACCTGACCTTGGTCTGGCCGGCGAGCGGCGAGAGCTCGATCGTGGTCATGCCGATCCAGATGCGCACACCGTTCGCCGTGACGATGTCCGTGCACACGATCCGCTCGGGCGTGATCTCGTGATAGAGGCATTCTCCGATGAACCGACGCCGCCGGTCCGGAGCGAAACTGTAAATGTCGCGACCGCCAGGACGAACGTCCGTCTCTTGCAGCTCATACGCGAACCGCTTGTTGGCCGCGGCCACCTGCAGCCTCTCCGCGGGATCGGTGACAGCCGCGAATACGCGATCGGCCGGCGCGGTGAGCGTGCGCGCGAGGACGACGGTTGTGTGGTGCGTCGAGTGCTGTCCCATGGCTCACTGCCTGTCGGTCGCCGGCGCTCGGGCAGGCGAGCGGATGCGCTGCCCCTGTCGTCTGACACCAATCGCGGCCGGCTTGCAAGCCGACCGGAGTGGACATCACGTGGACGCCGTGCCCCTTCCTCGGGTCGTCGTTGTGGCCTGCTCGCACGCCGGACGGCCCCCACGTGCGCTTCTCTCGCAGAACCGCTGCGACTGTGGCCCTCCCATGGGCACGAACCGGGAACGTCGCGGCAGGCCCGGAACCTGGGCCGCCGGTTCTTGAGATCGACGAGACCCGCGTTCTACCGCGCACCGTGTCGGCGCAGAGAACCAACGAAGCGCCCCGGTCAGCGGGTCTTGCGGGTTTCGGAGCATTCCGGACTTGTACTTGAAAGTCGGCTGCACTAACCCCTACGACGCAGCCGACCGATCTTGCTGACCGGCAGGCTTTGGGACGATGGCCTCAAGAGCGGGAGATCTCCTTGGAAAGTGTGCTCATCATCGGCGCTGGTGCGGCCGGATCCGTCACTGCCCAGAAGTGCGCCATGAATCGCGATGTCTTCAAGCGGATCCACTTGGCCTCTCGCCGCCTCGCGAGCTGTGAGGCGGTCGCCAAACGGTGCCGGACGCCCATCGAGATCAGCCAGGTCGACGCCGACAAGGTCGACGAGGTCGTGGCGCTCATCCGCAAGTTCCGGCCTGATCTCGTGATCAACATGGCCTTGCCCTACCAGGACCTGCCGGTCATGGACGCCTGCCTTGCGACCGGCGTGCATTACATGGACACGGCCAATTACGAGCCGCGCGAGGTGGCCAAGTTCGAATACTCCTGGCAATGGGCCTATCAGGACCGCTATCGCGAGAAGGGGATCATGGCGATCCTTGGCTGCGGCTTCGATCCGGGCCAGTCGAACATCTATTGCGCCTATGCGCAGGAATTTCTGTTCGATGAGATCACGACGATCGACATCATCGACTGCAACGACGGCAGCCACGGCAAGGCCTTCGCAACGAACTTCAATCCCGAGATCAACCTGCGCGAGGTGACGCAGCGCGGAAAGTACTGGAAGGACGGCAAGTGGATCGAGATCGACCCGCTGTCGATCTCATGCATGATCGACTATCCGGAGGTCGGCCCGCGCAAGTCCTATCTCATTTATCACGAGGAGGAAGAAAGCCTCGTGAAGAACATCCGAGGCCTAAAGCAAATCCGTTTCTGGATGACGTTCTCGGACAACTACATCAAGCACCTGGAAGTGCTCCAGAACGTCGGCATGACCCGCATCGACCCGGTCATGTACAAGGGCTTTCCCGTCATTCCGATGGAGTTCCTGAAGGAGCTGCTGCCGGCACCGTCCTCGCTCGGCGAGAACTACACCGGACGCACCTCGATCGGATGTATCTTCACGGGCAGGAAGGATGGCAAGGAGAAGCGCGCCATCATCTATAACGTCTGCGACCACGCCCAGTGCTATGCCGAGACCGGTGCGCAGGCGGTGTCCTACACGACCGGCGTGCCCCCGGTCGTCGGCGCCATGATGCTGTTCAACGGCGCCTGGAAGAAGCCCGGCGGTGTCTATAACGTCGAGCAGCTTCCTCCCAAGCCTTTCATGGATGAGATCGGCAAGCAGGGACTGCCCTGGGTCCTGAAGCAGATGACGATGGACGAGCAAAAGGAGCTCTTTTCCGTGCGGACCTGACCCCGGGCAAACCCGCACCTCGCCTTGCACGACTGCCGGGCCGGCGCTCGCCGGCCCGTTCCTGTTCAGGAAAGCGCCGATGGCACCAAAACTGCCCGACGATATTCGCACACCGGCCTATGTCCTTGACGAGGCCGCACTGAAACGCAACCTCGCGACCGTCGCGCGAATCCGGCGCGAGTGCGGCGCCAAAGTCCTGCTCGCCACCAAAGCGTGGGCGATGCCCGCGGCCTTTCCGCTGATGCGCGAGCACCTGGACGGCACGACGGCCTCCGGCGAGTACGAGGCGCGGCTTGGGCGCGAGGAATTCGGCAAGGAAGTGCACGTCTATGCGCCGGCTTACGCTCCCGGAGAGGTCGAGCGGACCTGCGAGTTCGCCGATCATATCTACTTCAACTCGCCCGAACAGATCGGGCGGCTTGGTCCCATCGCGCGCGCAGCCGGGCGAAGGATCGGCATCCGCATCAATCCGGGCTATTCCAACGCGACGCTTGGCGGCGCGCTTTACGATCCGTGCGCACCCTGCTCCCGCTTTGGCACGACCCGGGAGGAGATCGACCGGCTCAGATCGCCTCGGCGGCCGAGTTTATTTTGGAAGGGCTGCATCTGCACCAGAAACTCAACAAAGAACGTGAAGGGGGACGGTATACGTACCGGGTGTGATGTATGATTACCATTCGATACTCCGAGTGGGACGGCAGCCAACGGGTGCGGCTGTCGGCGGATCAGATGTTCGAGAAGCTCGCCGAACATCTCGCGCAGACCGACGACTTGCAGCAGGCAATGGATTGGCTGATGCGCCAGGGAGTGGAGG
>CAYWBX010000181.1:0-6657 GCA_964456015.1 uncultured Hyphomicrobiaceae bacterium
TCGTAGTTCTCGACATAGGCCTGCCGGCGATCGCGATTGAAGGCGGCAAACGACGGGCGGGGGCTGCGGCTCTTGGTCTTGTAGTGATACCAGGAGACCTGCCTGTCCCACGGATTGCGCTCGAACGTGAACTTGAAGTAGCTGCGCCAGACCTCCTAGCCGCAGTACTTGCGCACGCGCCAGGCGGGCATGTGCTCGTAGTAGCCGACGGACGGGTGATAGTGCCGCTCCGGACGCAGCAGCAAGCGCTTGAGGAGAGGCCGACGCGGCTTATCCGGATGCTCGATGCGATAATTCTGCGCTTGCTGCTGGCGATGTCCGCGCAGGCGCTCGCTCGCCTCCGTAATGACGTCGTCGGGGCCACAAACCGCCGACAAAGCGGCCTCGATCGAGGTCGAGCCCGTCTTGTAGGTCTTGATGTAGATGAACCTGTGCTCGTGCGACAAGATCATGGGCAAGCTTCTAGCTGACGCGCCGGCGGCATGCAAAGGCGGCGATGCCGCGAGGGCAACGGTTCCGCACACGGCCTCCGGCAACGGCCAGGCCGTGTGCTATTGGAACTGCTCATCCGCGATGAATTCGGCGAGCGCGATCTCTTTGACGAGCTTGTTCAAGATGAGCTTCGGAAAGGCGTCATGGTTCTCGGCGGCCAACGCAAACGAGCCAGGGCCTCCGACGACATTATTCTCATAGTACTTGAGAAGACCACCCGGCGGATGCGTATGCTGGGGATTAAACGACAGGGGGACCTCGCTGAGAATTGCCAGCCCATTGATGACGATTCCTTGTCGCAAGGCTTCGTCGCGGGCAGCGACGACATCGCGACCACTGTTGTTCGTTCCATCACCGGATACATCGATAACGCGTCTTGGCGCAGAAAAAGGAGCCCTGCCGAGCTGCGCTACGGCGAAATCGAGCGCTGCTCCAATCGCCGTTCGGTCCATGAACGGTCTTGGCGCGGCAAGAACCTTGGCCGCGAAGGCTTCTGCATCGTTCTTGCTGGCGATGCGGGTCCAATCGACCAGCACGGTCTGTGCTCCCGCTCCCGACCACTCCAGATAGCAGATGGCGATCGAGGAGGCCGGTGTTGCAAGGATCGCGGACACGACGCGCGGATGCGTGATCGCCGCTGCATAGCCTTCGCGCTGAAGAGCGAACTTCCTAGCGTCCACGCTGCGAGAGACATCGGCGGCCAACACAAGCAGAAGATCCACAATCTGCGAAGTCTCAGCGCGCGGAGATCGCGGGCCCGAACCTTCCACAGCCAGCCAAGTCAGAAACACGAGAACGACTGAAAGCAGGCGGCGCATCGGACACCTTCAATGGCCAAAACACCGTTCCTAAGGCCTCTTTTAAAATCGTATCACATCTTCCATCCCGATAGTGCGCACTCGCCCAAACACCGGCGTGGCACTCTATCAGCGTGAAGCGGGTCCGCTTGTCACCGGTCGGGCCCGGCGAGGGGGCTCGAACTCAGTATCACAGGCGGCCTGCGAGCGTTCCGGCGGCATGGGGAGGTGGCGCGCGTCCTCTCGCCGGTCTTCGTGATCTGGGCGCGCCGGAGAACCGGATTGCGGCGGACGTTGAGCGTGGGGTCGAGCCGGTGCGACGGGCACCTGCGTTCGGCCCATGCGAGCGGCACGGCCACGGTGTGGAGCGGATGGGCGTCGCTTGGGTTTTCCAGCGGACGGATCGAGACGAGCCGAGGCCACCTTCCCGCGGGCGGCCAGCGCCCCCTCGACAGCGAGGCGGGCTTTGCGAGTTTGCCGTTGCAGTTACGGCGGGCCAACGGTATCGAGGATTGCGTAGCCGGCTTAGCTCAGCTGGTAGAGCACTTGATTTGTAATCAAGGGGTCGGGGGTTCGAATCCCTCAGCCGGCACCAGCGGCAAATCGTGCAAATACCCGAGCGCATGAATACGGGTGCCCCGCATTCCCGCGGGCCGCCAGGTCAGGGGGACAGATGGCGCTTGGGAACCGGGCCCGTTGGGTGCAGATCCAAGGAAGAAGCGGACCGTGCAGCCACTGGCGATGATCGAACGGGCCACGGCCACCTTCATCCCCACCTCGCTATTCCGCCCGTCGATTTCCGCGCCACGTCCGGCGTCTCCCATGGACCGCCGTTCCGCAATCCTCTTGGCCTCGATCGCAGCAGCCATCGCGTTCCGTTGGGGCCCCGTCCGGACCCGGCGGACGCGGGGCGAGCCGCAAACGCCCGTGACGGACGGATCGTTTGACCTGGCTGTCCCGGCGTCTTGGCAGCGCGTAGAGCATCCATCGTGTTTCGTGGATGCAATGGCGGCTCAGGCGACCGGAATGAGCGCGTAGCCGTTGCCATCCTTGGCGATGGTGCCGGCCCCGGGCATCCCCCAATGGTAACCGGTGCACACGATCCCGTCAGCGACGACGCGATCGAGAATGCGCCGGCGCGTGGCCTCGGCCATGGCGGCATCCTGGTCGAACATGATGTGCCAGCCAGGATTGGCCAGATTTATCGCCGGGGCATTGGTCAGGTCGCCAAGGACGAGAAGCTGGCTTGCGCCCGACCCCATGAGATAGCTCGTGTGTCCGGGCGAATGACCGTGGGTCGCAATGGCTCTGATGCCAGGGACCACCTCCCGATCCGCGGCCGCCTGCTTCAGATTCTTCCAGGCGGGCATCGTCGCCTGCACACGCTTGGCGATGCCCTGCCGTGCTTCAGGAAGCGTGGCCATCGCGGCAGGGTCGGCCCAGAATTTGTACTCGGCCTCAGGCACGATGATCTCGGTGCTCGCGTAGACCTGCCCGTTCTCCTTGGTCAACAGCCCGTAGATATGATCGGGATGGAAGTGCGTGACCACAATCGCCGAGAGCGCGCCGACGTCGATTCCGGCAGCCTTGAGCCCTTGGGGCAGAAGCCCGGTCCCCGGCGCACCCGTGGTGCCATTGCCTGAATCAAACATCACCGTGCGCCCACCGATCTTGACCACGGTGACGGTGTAGGGGTTCGACAGCTTGTCGTCCGGAAGATTTGCCCTCCGGAGCGAGGCCTTGAGATCATCGACCGACGCGTTCTTGATGAAGGCCGGGCTATGCTCGCGAACGACGGCCCCGTCGAAGACAGTTGTCACCTCAATGTCGCCGACCTTGAACTTGTGGAAGGCCATGCCCTTCGGATTGAGCGGGGACGCGCCAAGGGACTGTGCCGATGCCGACGGTACGATCTCGAGCGGCCCGGCGAGACCGAAAGCTGCGCCTGCTGCCGCTGCGGTTATCACCTGCCGCCGATCAAATTTTACCATTGTCTCGCCTCCCGTGATTGCTTCCGGCTCGCCATTTCCATGCCAGTGCGCGCGTCCAAAGTTCTACTCGGCAGTGCCGGCTAAAGCTCTTCGCAAATTTGTGATCAGCGGGCGTCGCGGCAACGACGTGATGCCTGAACCGCTACTTGACGCCCTCGACAAGAAACAGGCGCCCGACACTCGCGGCCTGCCGGAGCGGAATGATCTCCTGGTAGGCCTTGCCGTAGTAGAAATCGCGCGCCGCCTGCATGTCCGGAAACTCGATCACCACGATTCGCGACCGCGGCGGCTCGCCTTCGAGGCATTCAACTTTTCCGGCTCGCGCGAGATACCTGCCGCCGGCAGGCAGGGTCACACCGGGCGCGCGGTCGGCGTACTTCTTGTAGGCTTCCGGATCGGTGACTTCGACCTCGGCGATGACGTAAGCGGCCATGGCTCCTCCCGACGTTCTCGATCGAGAACGGTGACGCTGACGGGGCTCAAGGCTTCTCCATGCCCTTGCCGGCCAGGACGGGGCCGGCGGCGGGCCCGGCCAGATGGTCGAGCAGAGCCTTGGCCGCCGCGCCATCGCGGGCCGCCGACCCGACCGCGGCCGTGTAGATTGTGGAGTTCTGCACGTCCTTCGGCAACGGGCCGACGAAAGTGACACCCTTGACGGGCAGAATTTCGCTGATCTGATGCACGGCAAGCTCAGCCTCCCCGTTGGCCACGAGCTCCGCGACGTAGCCGCCGGATTTGAGCTTTGCCTTAGGCCTCACATCGGCGGCGATGCCGAGCCGGTCGAGCAGGCCATCGAAATAGATGCCGCTCGAGCCGCCGGCCTTGGGATCGATGTAGGCGACTGACTTAGCCTCGAGCAGGGCCTTCTTGAAGGCGTCGACGGTCGAGATGTCAGGCTTCGGTGCTCCTTCCTTGACGGCGACGCCGATGCCGACCTTGGCCAGATCCGTCCTGCTCAGAGCGGTCACCTTGCCTTGCTTGACGAGGTCGTCGATGACGCGCGGCGTAATGATGGCGAGGTCGAACGCCTCGCCGCCGCCGATCCGTCTCGCAAGGCCGCCCGCCGTGTCGTTGTCTACGACAACCTTGTGGCCGGTGCTGCGCTCGAAGTCCGGCACCAGCTCCAGCACCACCGCCTTCATGGCGCCGGCGGTCAGCACCTTGACCTCGCTGGCGGCGGCCTGTTGAACCGCGACGGCCGCGAGAAGGGGAACCGACAGCGCAGCCGCTATCGCGCGCAGGGACATCTCGGGCGCTCCTAGTTGGTTAGACCAAACAAATTCTCGGGCTTCGGCGCGCGCCGGCCGCGCTCGACCTCGCGCACGATGCGGGTGAGCGCAGCGTGCGTCGGAGCCGGCACTCCGGTCGCTTCGCCTTTCTCAGCGATATAGCCGTTCATGTAGTCGATCTCAGTGCGCCGGCCCTTGGCTATGTCCTGCGCCATGGAGGGGCGCTGCAGATCGCTGCGCGCCGAGCTCTTGGTTCCTTCCAGCATCTTGGCCTCAAGTTCGGCGAGCGCCGCCGGATCGTTGTCGGCAGCCCTGGCATAGAGGTCAGGCTCGACGCCTGCGATCTTCTCAAGATCGAGGCCGAGCGCGCGGCCAACGTTGACGGCCTCGCCCGCGAGCTTGATGACCACGCGGCGGATACGGTCGTGGCGGTCGCGCTCGTTGCCGCCAAGGCCGGTCGCAGCCGAGACGCCGTTGCGCATGCCGTTGACCACGAGCTTCGACCAGCGCACGCCCCACAGATTGGTGGTGGCCTTCGTCTTGTCGACCGACTGCAGCATGTCCGCCAGCTCCAGTAGTCGCGGCGTGATGCGGCCATGCACTTCGCCAACCTCGAGCGATGCCACCTTGCCGTCCTTGGGCATGGTACGGCGGATCTTCCCCGGCTCGTAAAGATCGACTGCGAAGTTGTTGCCGACCATGCAGCCGACGGTGCGGCCCCAGCCGACGACGCCGGCAATGCGCTCCTCGTTGACGCAGTTCTGCGCCGACACGACGAAGCCGTCGTCCGAAAGATACTGCGCGATCATGCGTGTCGCCCAGATGGTGTCGTAGGACTTGACCGACACGACGGCAATGTCGAACGGCCGCTCCCGGATGACGTCCTGCAGCTCCGTGATATGGATCGCCTTCATCCTCTGCGTGAAGGCCTCTGACGCCGTCATGCCGGTGATCTCGAGGCCCCGCGTGCGCATCGCTTCGACGTGCTCGGGCCAAGGATCGACCGCCGTGACGTCGTAGCCAGCGCGCGTCATGTGCGCCGCTATATAGCCGCCGACCGCGCCGGCGCCGACGATTGCGATCCGCTGTCCTGCCATGAATGGTTCGTCCCGTTGCGTTGATCCGGGCCAAGCTTCCGGCATGTGAAGGTCGCTGTCCAGCCGTTGACAGGCCGAGGACCGCGGAGAACAGTGCGGCCAGCGCAAGGGAATGAGAGGCGGCACACATGGCTCAGAAGGTGGCAGTGATCGCGGGCGCAACGGGCGCAGCCGCGAAGCGCCTGGTCGAGATCCTGGTCGCTGATCCGGACTGGCGGGTGGTCGGCCTCTCGCGCAACCCGCCCGGCTCTCAGAATCCGCGCCTCACTTTCTTGTCGGCCGATCTCGGCAACGCGCAGAGCACGCTCGCAGCGCTCGCCAAGGTGCCGGAGGCGACGCATCTATTCTATACGGCTCGGGCCACGTTCAGTGACGCGACGCTCGGCGTCGAGGACGTCGAAGGCAACGCCGCGATGCTGCGCAACCTGGTCATGGCCGGGGAAGAGCACGCGAAGCGCCTCGAGCATGTCCATCTGGTCGAAGGAACCAAGTGGTACGGCATGCACCTCGGCGCTTTCCCGACGCCCGCACGCGAAGACGATCCCCGGCATATGCCGCCGAACTTCTATTATGCGCAGGAGGACATCTTATGTGAGCGCCAGAAGGGCAAGCGCTGGACGTGGTCTTCGTCGCGCCCGGGCTTTCTCTACGACGATGCGCCGGAGCGGCCACGCAATCTGATCGCGCTCATCGGCGCCTGGGCGGCTTTCTGCCGCGAGCTTGGCACGCCGCTTGATTTCCCCGGCAAGCCGGGTTGCTACGAGCGGCTCTTCGAGGCAACCGACGCCAGCCAGCTCGCCCGCGCCGTCAAGTGGATGGCGACGGCCGAGACCGGGCGAAACCAAGCCTTCAATGTCACGGACGGAACGCTTTTCCGCTGGTGCCGTCTGTGGCCGAAAGTCGCCGAGCTTTACGGCCTCAGGGTGGGAGTGCCGCGCCCGATCAAGCTCTCGGTGTGGATGGCGGACAAAGAACCGGTGTGGGACGCGATGGTCAAGCGCCACGGCCTCGTGAAAAAGTCGATGAACGAAGTTGTCACCTGGGGCTTCGG
>CAYWBX010000182.1:0-6628 GCA_964456015.1 uncultured Hyphomicrobiaceae bacterium
CGCGTGACCGCCTCCAGAGAGCGGCGGCAGTCCGGCAGCGGGCGAAAGACCTCATGCGTGCCAAGCGGGGACGGACAAACCGGTCGCGAATTTGCGAGGGCGCCTGGCGGGCGGGCGATGCCGAGCCTGCCCGCGAAATGTTTCGTTAATTCTTTGACGGTCAAATGCCACTGCCGGCTGGCGGGTGCGGGGGGCCAACCCGGCGAAGCCAGGTCAAACCGAACCGTCGGACGGGCGAGGCTCTCGAGATGCGCACGGCAGCGACAATGGCTCTCTCATGGTTGGCGGCGGCGGCCGTGCTCGCAAGCGTACCAGCCGAGGCCGCTGCGAAAGGTGGCCGCGGGGTGGGCGGGGCCGTCTCGACAGGAGCCAGCAAGGCACTCGGACAGCGCTCCGCTCAATCGGAGAAGGCCGAAGAGACGGCGAAGCCCACGCCCAGGCCCGTCCCCCAAGAGACCGACGCGGCCCCGGCGAGCCCTCTGCCCGCCGGCACGGCCGATAAGGCGCTCCAGCCTGCCCAACCGCGCGCGCCCCAGACCCCCGCCGTCGCCGCGGGCGGACCGTTGCAGTCCAACGCCGTCGAGTGCATCGCCGGCTGCTATGACGGATTTGGCCGCCCCGTTCGCCGCTGATCCGGCTTTCTTGTTAAAGGACCGCCTGCCCAATGACGCCGTTGCGCCGCGGCCTGCGCCTGATGGCACGGCCCACGATCAGGGCAGGATGCTCGATGATGACATTTGACTCAGCCGGGCTAAGTCTCGGGTCACCAGCGCGCGCAAAAAAGTCAGTTGCCGTGTGAGCGCGATCACAACGCCTCAACTTGCTTCAAACTACGATCGAAGACGCTGAAACCGCGCGGATACCTCTCCAGCTACGAGGCGAGGCATCGGCTGCGAGACAGCAGCTCAGGTTGGACAATCGAGCCGGGAGCACGGATCGGAAGGAACAGCGAAAGGCGAACCCCATGCGCGTCGAGGACAACATCCATGGACGGGACCCCGAGGAGCGGCCGAGCCAGCTCGTGAGCGGAGCCGACCTTAGCCTGATCGTCGCGTTGATGAAGGAGCTGCGCGAGACCACGCAGTCGCGCGGCACGTTCGCGGCCGCCAACGATCTACTCGCCCGCTTCGGCGGCGAGACCGATCTGCCGAGCCTCGTCGCCGAGGACATGACCGAGCACTGAGGCCGCTGCGGGCGGCGCCGGCGGTTCATCGCGCCGTCGGTCGGCCGCTGTCGGCCGCGTGACCGGCGGGCCTCTGCGGGGCCTACCTGACCACCTTTCGCAACCGGAGCGTTTCGATCTCATCCGGCTTGAGCCCTGCCTCCGCCAGAATCTCGCAGGTGTGGGCGCCCAGCTCCGGCGCCGGATGGCGGATGACGCAGGGCGTGTCGGAAAGCTTCACCGGAAAGCCGGTCATGCGCACGGTGCCGTGACCCGGATGCTCGACGTCGATCACCATCTCCTGTGCGGCGATCTGGGGATCGGAAAACACTTCGGGCAGCCCCAGCACCTTGCCGGCCGGAACGCCGGCGGCATTAAGCTTCTCGATCCAGTAGTCCTGCGTCTCGCCCGCCATGCGGGCGTTGACGAGCGCGTTGAGCTCGGCGCGCCGGGCGCGGCGCTGCTCGGCGGTCCGGTAATCGTCGCTCGCCAGCGGGTCGGGCAGGCCGAGGACGGCAAAGAACTTCTGCAGAATCTCCTGCGTCGCCGGCGCGATGGCGATGTCGCCATCCTTGGCGCGGAAGAGGCCGTAGGGCGAGGCGATCGGGTGATCGTTGCCGGTGCGCGCCGGGATCTCCCCGGTCGAGAAGTACTCGGAGGCGAGGTAGGCGAGCATGCTGACCATGCCGTTGACCATGGCCGCCTCGACGCGCTGGCCGCGCCCCGTCTGATCGCGGGCGCGCAACGCGTTGACGATGCCAAAGGCGCAGTAGAGGCCGGCGATGAGATCGGTGATCGGGGGGCCCGCACGCATCGGCGGTCCGCCGGGCTCGCCCGTGGTCGCCATGAAGCCGCTCATGGCCTGGGCGATGAAATCGAAGGACGGCCGGTCGACGTAGGGACCGGTCGAGCCGTAGCCGTTCACCGAGCCGACGATCAGGCGCGGATTGAGCGCCTCGAGACGTTCCGGCGGAAAACCCATCTCTGCGAGCACGCCCGGGCGGAAATTCTCGACCAGCACATCGGCGCCCGACAGCAACCGCGCCAGCACGTCCTTACCCTCCGGCTTGCGCAGGTCGATGACGATCGAGCGTTTGTTGCGATTGAAGGAGGCGAAATACCAGCTCATGCCACGCGAGGTATCGCCCTGGACGCGCACTGTGTCGCCCTGCGGCGTCTCGACCTTGACGACGTCGGCGCCCATGTCGGCGAGGAGCATCGTTGCGAAGGGGCCGGAGAGAACGCGCGTCAGATCAACGACGCGGATGCCGGTGAGAGGCTGAATTGGCATTCTGCGGGTCTCGGATGGCGGGTTGCGGCAGGCTTGATCAGGCGTGCCCATAGCAGCGGGCGGCGCCCGACGCCACTGCGCGGCGGTCATGGCCCCATGCCGCCGGTTCGCGTGGGGAGGTTGACGAACCGCGCCACCGGCGATCGCCGATGGCGGCTGCAACCCTCTGCGACGCGTTCGTGCTCAGTGCGCGTGCTCTTCCTTCTTGCGGAACACAAGCCCAAGCAGAATGACGAGGAGGGCGCCGATCATCTGCGCCAGGATATCATAGGTCGGCCCCGACAGGACCGGCAACTCGAGCTTGGCCGGCAGGCCCAGGCTGGCAACGAGCTGCTTGGCGTGCGGCGTCACCATGGGCTCGGTTGCGATAAGCTCGCCCGCGATCCAGCCCAGGAGAGCCGCGCCTGCCCAGACCAGAATCGGGAACCGCTGCAGGATGCTGGTCAGGATGGTGGCGCCGCCGACGATGAGCGGGATCGAGATGACGAGGCCCAGAACGATCAGAAAATTGTTGCCTTTGGCGGCTGCTGCGATGGCCAGGACGTTGTCCAGACTCATGACCACGTCGGCGATGGCGATGGTCTTCACGGCTTCCCACAGCCCCGCGCTCGCGGCGACGTTGTTCTCATCGGCCTCCTCGGTCACGAGCAGCTTGTAGGCGACCCAGAGCAGGAGGATGCCGCCGATGAGCTTGAGGTAGGGAAAGGCAAGGACGTAGTTGATTCCGATCGTGAAGATGATGCGCAGGAGAATGGCCGCGCCGGCACCCAGAATGATGCCCATCTGCCGCTTATTGGGCGGCAAGCCGCGGCAGGCCAGCGCGATGACGATGGCGTTGTCGCCGGACAACAGAATGTTGATCCAGATGATCTTGCCGAGCGCCACCCAGAAGTCCGGCGAGAGCTGGATGCCCAACGCACTCAAGTCCATTGCGCCTCCCCAAGGCAACCTACCGTATCTATCCCTAGGAGATAGTTCGGAGCTTGTGTAGGGGCGCACTCTGACTGAGTTGCCCGGCTTCCACAATCCCCGTTCGGGACGGGTGGCGTGCGCGACAGTTGTGGGCGCTCGGCCGCTTCGCCGCGATGCCGTATTCCAGAATTTTTCCGCAGATTCTTGCGGCCCAAGCCATGCCAGTGCGGGTATGGCGCGTCGCGGCGGCCAACCCGGTGCGCCTTGACGGCGGCGAGATGACGCAAGGCCGGAAACGCTTATCGAGCGATCGCAAGCGCCGATGTCCGCTGGGCGCGGGGCTTGCGGCGGCGCCACTTGCGTTGCGCGCGATTTTCTCAGGTTCCGGCCCAGCCCTTCAGAAGGCCGGCCGGCGGGGTCGGCGTCCGGGACAGGTGCGGTCTTGTGTGCCGGTGATTGCGGACCGAGGCCTCCGTGGTGTATGGTATGCCAGATACCAGATCGCTGCTGGACCCACACCCATGCCGGGCACGTCGCTCAAGATCGAGCCGATCGCCGAGAGCCAGAGTCTCAAGGCGCGCGCCTACGAAGCGCTCAAGGCGGCGATCCTGAAGATGAACATCTACGCGCCGGATGCCGAGTTGAGGCTCGACGAGCGGGACCTGTCGCTGCGTTTCGGGGTCAGCCGCACGCCCCTGCGCGAGGCGCTCGCACAGCTCGATTCGGAAGGGCTGGTGCGGATCGTGCCGCGGCGCGGCATCTTCATCGTGCGCCGGACGAAGGCCGAGATCCTCGACATGATCACCGTCTGGGCCGCGCTCGAGAGCATGGCGGCGCGGCTTGCCACCGAGGCTGCGACGGATGCGGAGCTCGCCAGCCTGCATGGGCTCGTCGATGCGTTCACGACCGATGAGCTCGCCGCCCGAATGGGCGAGTACTCGGATGCGAACATCAAGTTTCATCAGGCGATCATCGGACTCGGCAAGAACCCGCTGATCGCCAAGATCGCCAACGAACTCTTCCATCACGTGCGCGCAATCCGGCAGCGGACCATCGTCGAGAAGGACCGCGCGCGCCGGTCAATCATCGATCACAAAGCGATCGTGCGCGCGCTCGAGGAACGCGATGCGGAGCGGGCGGAACGGCTAGTGCGCGAGCACACGCTGAAGCTCAGGGAGCACGTGCAGCGCCACGTTTCGATCGAGTGACGTGTCCCACTCGTCAACGGCCCGCCGGCCGGACGGCGCAACAGGTCACGTGATGCGCAGGATGCCCGAAGCGGGCCAACAGGAGGAAACGCGAAGATGACAACCGATGCCGCCACCGAGACGCTGACAGACGGTTTCAACCTCGTCATCGATGCCCTGAAGCTCAACGGCATCACAACGATCTACGGTGTGCCCGGCATTCCGGTTACCGATCTCGGCCGGCTGGCGCAGGCGAAGGGAATGCGCGTCATCGCGTTCCGGCATGAGCAGCACGCCGGCTATGCCGCAAGCATCGCCGGATTTCTGACACAGAAGCCGGGCGTGTGCCTGACCGTCTCGGCGCCGGGGTTTCTCAATGGCCTCACGGCGCTCGCCAACGCCACGACCAACTGCTTCCCGATGATCCTCATCTCGGGCTCCTCGGAGCGCGAGATCGTCGACCTGCAGCAGGGCGACTATGAGGAGATGGATCAGCTCGCGGTTGCCAAGACGGTCGCCAAGGCCGCCTACCGGGTGCTTCATGCCGAGGATATCGGGGTCGGCGTCGCGCGCGCCATTCGAGCCGCCTGCTCCGGCCGGCCGGGCGGGGTCTATCTCGATCTGCCCGCAAAGCTCTTTGCGCAGACCATGAACGCGGAGGCCGGGGCCAGGTCGCTCATCAAGGTGGTTGATCCGGCGCCCCGCCAGTTCCCGGCGCAGGAACCGGTGACGCGCGCAATCGAGCTTCTGAGAGGCGCCAAGCGGCCGCTGATCATTCTCGGCAAGGGCGCGGCCTATGCGCAGGCCGACGCCGACATCAAGGCTTTCGTCGAGAAGTCCGGCATCCCCTACCTGCCGATGAGCATGGCCAAGGGGCTGCTGCCCGACACGCATCCGCTTTCCGCGAGCGCCGCCCGATCGATGGTGCTCAAGGAGGCCGACGTGGTGCTGCTGATCGGCGCGCGGCTCAACTGGCTCTTGTCGCACGGCAAGGGCAAGACCTGGGGCGAGCGGGGCACGCAGACCTTCATCCAGGTCGACATCCAGCCGACCGAGATGGACAGCAACGTCGCCATCGCCGCGCCGATCGTGGGCGATATCGCATCCTGCGTCGCGGCGCTGCTCGCCGGCGTCGGGGCCGGTTGGCAGGGGCCGCCGGCCGAATGGATCGGCGCCATCAACGCGCGCAAGGAGAAGAACCTCGCCAACATGGCGCGCCAGCTGATGAGCAACGCGCTGCCGATGAACTACCATGCCGCGCTCGGCGCGCTGCGAAACATCATCAAGGCGCGACCTGACGTGATCCTCGTCAACGAGGGCGCCAACACGCTCGATTTCGCGCGCTCGATCATCGACATCTACCAGCCGAGGAAGCGGCTCGACGTCGGCACGTGGGGTGTCATGGGGATCGGGATGGGATTCTCGGTGGCGGCGGCGGTGGAGACCGGCAAGCCGGTCCTGGCGGTTGTCGGCGACAGCGCCTTCGGCTTCTCCGGCATGGAGATGGAGACGATCTGCCGCTACAAGCTGCCGGTCTGCGTCGTCGTGTTCAACAACAACGGCATCTACCGCGGCACCGACGTCAATCCGGGCGGCAGCGATCCGGCGTGGACAACCTTCGTCAAGGATGCCCGCTACGAGCTGATGGCCGAAGCCTTCGGCGGCCGCGGCGTCTATGCGAAGACGCCCGACGAGCTCTCGCGCGCCGTCACCGAGGCGATCGACAGCGGCCGGCCGACCCTCATCAACGCCATCATCGACGAGAAAGCGGGCACCGAGTCCGGGCGCATCGGCAACCTCAATCCGACGAGCCAACTGAAGAAGGCGTGACCGGCCGCCACGCGTCGGCGTGCGCCGCAATCGAAGGCCAGACACCGATAGAATCTCAAAGAGTTGGGAGACCCAGCCATATGACACAGGCGCTGCAAGGCATCCGCATCCTCGACTTCACGCACGTCCAATCGGGCCCGACCTGCACGCAGCTGCTTGCCTGGTTCGGCGCCGACGTGATCAAGGTCGAGCGGCCGGGCGTCGGCGACATCACGCGCGGCCAGCTGCAGGACATCCCCAAGGTGG
>CAYWBX010000183.1:0-6616 GCA_964456015.1 uncultured Hyphomicrobiaceae bacterium
CGTCGACGCCGTTCTCCTCGGCGAGTTCAATCGCATAGGAGAGATCCTTCAGCGCGTAGCGGACGGAGAAGGCCTGCTCGGGATAGTCCTGCGGCAGCAGGTGCTTCATGCCGTGATTGCGCAGTACGAAGCTGTCGGCGGAGCCTTTCGACATGGTGTCGTAGAGAACGCGGCCGTCTACGCCCGCGGCCTCCGCGATCGAGATCGCCTCGGCGATGGCAAGCGTCGTCTCGAACACCACCATGTTGTTCATGAGCTTCACGACCTGTCCGGCCCCGACGCCGCCGCAGTGCGGCACCTCGCTGCCCATGGTCGCGAGCACGGGTTTGAGCCGCTCATAGACCTCGGCGCTGCCTCCGACCATGATGCACAGCGTGCCGTCGACCGCCGCGCGGCGTGTGCGCGCCACGGGTGCGTCGGCGAAGTCGACGCCCTTTCTGGCGAACTCCGCCGCAAGCTCGCGCATCAGGCGCGGCGGCGCGGTCGACATGTCGACGACGGTCTGGCCCTTGCGGACCTGTCCGAGGAGGCCGCCCGGTCCGCGCGTGACGGCATCGACCTCCTTGCCGCCGGGCAGGCACATCAGAATGAGATCGGCCTTGGCGGCGGCCTCGGCGAGGGTCGCAGCCTTGACGCCGTCCGCTTGCAGGCGGGCGAGAGGGGCGGGATTGGTGTCGATGCCGAGAACACTCCACGAGCCCTTGCGCGCCAGGTTCCGGCACATGGCCTCGCCCATGACGCCGAGGCCCACGAATGCAATCGTCTCAAAGCTCATGGCTGTCTCACTGGATCTGACGCCGGCATGAGGCCGGCAGATACGTGGTCTGCATGAAACTACTGCTGCCGGCCCGACGCAAGCCGGCCCGCGCATGGCGGCTCACCACTCGCCGAACCGGTAGCCGCGCTTGCGGGCGCCACCGTTGGCGCTGCGGACGAACGCGTCGGTGACGGTGACGCGAGTCCGTCGGGAGAGGGCCCACTCCGTCAGCCGGTCCTTGAGCGCCGCGCGCACGGCTGCGTGATCGGGCGAGCGCCCGAGATCGTTGAGCTCTCCGGGATCCGCCACGAGGTCGAAGAGCTGCGGGGGATGCCGGAGAAAATGCACGTACTTCCAGCGCGTGGTGCGGACCATGAAGCCGCGCGCCTCGTCCACCTCGAGGCCCAAGTGGTTGCGCGCGTGGCGCAGCGCGAAATCGCTGTCGCAGAAGACGGCCTCGCGCCAGTCCGAGGGAGCGGCGCCAGCGAGCAGCGGCAACAGCGATCGCCCTTCGAGACGCTCCGGCGCGGGCGCGCCGCCCGCCCAGTCGAGAAACGTCGGCGCGAGGTCGATGGCCTCGACCAGCCGGTCGCAGACGGAGCCGCGCGTCGCATCGGCCTCACGGCGCGGATCGGCGATGATCAATGGAACGCGCACGATCTCCTCGTGAAAAAGATCCTTCTCGCCGAGCCAGTGGTCGCCGAGATAGTCGCCGTGGTCGGACGTGAAGACGACGACGGTTCTGCCCGCTATTCCCGACCGTTCGAGGTGCTCGATCAGACGCCCGACGTGATGGTCGAGCTGTGAGATAAGGCCCATGTAGGTGGGGATGACGGTCTCGCGGACCTCATCGCGCGAGAAATTGATGCTCTCGTCGTGCCGCATGAAGGCGGCGACGACGGGGTGCGGATCGGCCCGTTCGGCCGCGCTGCGGTTGGCCGGGATGACGTGCTCCGGCCCGTACATGGCGTGATAGGGCGCGGGGGCCAGATAGGGCCAGTGCGGCTTGATGTAGGAGACGTGCAGACACCAGGGTTCATCACCGGCGCGCGATATGAATTCGATCGCGCGGTCGGTCATGTAAGCGGTTTCGGAGTGCCGCTCAGGAATGCGCGCAGGCAGCCGCGCGTTGCGCATCGCCCAGCCGGAGAGGATCTCGCCGTTCGGCCCTTCCGCCGAGTTCGCCCAGCTGTGCCACGGGTTCTCGCCACTGTAACCGAGCTGGCGCAGATAGCGGTTGTACGCCGGATCGGGCCCATAAAGCTTGCCCTCGACTTCGGGGTGGAGCCCGTCGTCGCGCTCGAACGGCTCGAAGCCGCACTGCCAGTAGGGCAACCCCGGGTCCGTCTCGGGGTCGATGCCAAGCCGCTTCATCGATTGAAGGTCGGGTTTGAAGTGGGTCTTGCCGACGAGCACGGTCCGATAGCCCTCGGGCCTCAGGTAGTCGCCGATTGTCTTCTCGTCGATGCGCAAGGGAAAGTTGTTGTACGTGGCCCCGTGCGTGAGATTGTAACGCCCGGAATAGAAGCTCATGCGCGAGCCGCCGCAGACCGGGGCTTGCACGAAGGCGCGATCGAAGCGCACGCCCGCGGACGCGAGCCGGTCGATGTTGGGCGTCTGAATATGCGGGTGGCCGCTGCAGCCGAGATAATCCCAGCGGAGCTGGTCGGCCATGATGAAGAGGATGTTGGGCTTCAGTGTCATGCCAGTCGTGCGCCAAGGCGAGGAGGACAGGAGCTTCTGGCCAATGCTAGCCTCGCGGCGGACCGGCTGCAGCAAAGATCGCGAGGCGACGGGGACCGGCAAGAAGGAGACGTCCGATGAAGATTGCGCGCATTCGTTCCGAGGTTGTGCCGTTGCCGGTCGATGAGCCGCTCGCGGACGGTCCGACGGGCAAGGGCACCCGCGACATCGTCTGCGTGAAGGTTGCGACGGCGGACGGCATCGAGGGGATCGGCGTCACCTTTTTCGGCGGGGCGCTGGTCAACGTGCTCAAGGCCGCCGTCGACGAGCTCGGCGCGCTCATCGTGGGCGACGACCCGCGTCTGGTCGAGCGGGTGACGGATAAGCTTCGGCAGGCCGCCGGCAGCTCCGGTCCCGGAGGCATTCTGACGCTCGCCATCTCGGCGCTCGACACCGCGCTCTGGGACATCAAGGCGAAGGCGGCGGGAGTTCCCCTGGCGCGACTTCTCGGCGGCCATCGCGACGCAGTGCCGGCTTACGCGTCCGGCGCGCTGATGCGTCACTTCACGCTCAAGGAGGTCGAGACCGCGGCGAGGAAGCTGGTCGATCGAGGCTGGCGGTCGATGAAGACCCAGCTTGCCCTGCCGGGCCCCACGTCGCCGGACATTGAGGTCAACCGTATCAGGGTGCTTCGCGAGGCGGTCGGTCCCGACGTCCAGCTCATGTGCGACATCAACCAGCGCTGGAGCGTCTATCAGGCGATCAGCATCGGAGCCCGCGTCGAACCCTACAATCTGCATTGGCTCGAGGACGTGACCGTTGCCGACGACTACGACGGCCTCGCGCGGGTGACGCGCGCCCTCAAGACGCCGATCGCGGGCGGCGAGTACGTCTACGGCATCGTACCCTTCCGGCACATGCTCTAGGCGCGCTCGGTCGACATCGTGATGATCGACCTTCTGCGCGCGGGCGGCATCACCCAGTGGATGAAGATCGCCGGCATGGCGGAGGCCTTCAACATGCCGGTGGTCTCGCACCTCATTCCCGAGGTCCATGTCCACCTGATCGCGGCGATCCCGAACGGCGAGATCGTCGAATACATGCCGTGGACGCGGCCGCTCTTCGCCGAATGCCCGCTGCCGGCAAAAAGCATGATGTCCGTTCCTTCCGTCCCGGGCCTGGGGCTCAAGTTCACGAAGGAAATCGATGGCCGGCTCGATGCCGGCCGCAGCTGAGGCCGGAGCTGGCCCGGTGCCCGGCGCCTCACGCCTTGACGAGCGGCGCGATCCTGTCGAGGTGGGCAAGGATTCCGTCGCGGTCGAGGTCGGGCACTTCGAGCAGTACGCGGGCGATGCCGGCCTCGCGATAGCTCGCGAGCTTGGCCGCATCGGCCGGCGCCCGGAACACCGTGATCGAAAGTGTCGACCAGTCGCGTCCGGCGGTGCCGGCCACCTGGCGGAGCCGGCCCGCGAGCTCGCGCGGATCGGTTGCGGGCGTCGCGCGCGGAAACCAGCCGTCGCAGAAGGCGACGACGCGGCGCAGCGTGTGGTCGGTCTCCCCGCCATGCAGGATCGGCGGGTGCGGCCGCTGCACCGGCTTCGGCCAGCACCATGACTTGTCGAAGCGGACGAACTCGCCGTGGAACTCGGCCTCGTCCTTGGTCCACAGCTCCTTCATGGCGAGCACGCGCTCGCGGAGCAGCCTGAAGCGCGTCTCGTAGCGTGCGCCGTGATGCTCCATCTCCTCGACGTTCCAGCCGCCGCCGACGCCGAGCTCGACCCGCCCGCCGGAGAGTTGGTCGAGGCTCGCGACCGATTTGGCGGTGACGATCGGATCACGCTGGGGGACGAGCAGGATGCCGGTCCCGAGCCGCAGCGTTCTGGTGGCCGCGGCCGCGAAGGAGAGTGCCACGAAGGGATCATGCGTATGGGAATAGCGTTTGGGGAGTTCGCCGCCGCCCGGAAACGGCGATTTGCGGCTTGTTGGAATGTGCGTGTGCTCGCAGACGAAGAGCGATTCGAAGCCGCGCTCCTCAAGCGCGCGACCGAGCTCGCCCGGATGAATTCCATAGTCGGTCGGAAAGTAGAAGACGCCGACGCGCATCAGGCTCTCCATGGGTTCGACGTTTGGCCTTCTCGAAAGTCTAGTCGCAATTGACCGGCAGCGGAATCGCCGCAGCCCGGCGCCGGGAGCTGAAACACCGCAATTCGTGGACCGTTGGGACCGCAAGCCATGCGCTCAACCGGCGCGCGCGGCCGGCTGCGCAAGAGCCTTGCGCAGGAAGGTCACGGGCAGATCGCGCCGCTCGCAGATGACGTGGACGCCGTGCGAGGATACCTCGTAGCCGCAGGCTTCGAAGAAGCCGACGCTGTGCGCTGTCGCGCGCGTCGTGACAACGGCGAAGCCGGCAGCGCCTGCGCGCGCCTCGGCGTCGGCGAGCAGCGAGCGACCGACTCCGTTGCGCGTGAACAGCGGATCGACAAAGAGCGCCGTGACGCGCGCCTGCAGCCCGTTGTCATCGGCCGGCCGCCAGCCGCAGGTGCCGATCAGATGGCCATCGAGCCAGGCGCCCCAGACGCTCTCCTGCATCAACTCCTCGGTGTATTCCGGGATCATGAACGCCTGCCGCGTCGCCTCAACGAGATCGAGATCGAGTCCGGTCCCAACCAGGCTAAGGAACGACGCGATGTGGAGGCTGCGCACCTGCGCCCAGTCATCGACTCCAATCGGGCTCAGGCGGGCGTAGATGGCGAGGCCAGGTCGGCGAGGGGGGCGGGTGCCGGTCATCGCGGGCCTCAAAAAGCGCGTTCGCCCGTTTTGCGAGAGCGCCCGAAGTCTAGCCGAAGCTCGATCGGCCGCAACGTCCGGGTGCCGCACTGCAGCGGCAAGCGCCTAGCGCGGCGGCTGGCGCGGAGCCGCGGAGGGCTGCGTCTCGGCGCGCCGGTCGCCCCGGTCGGCCGGCGACGGGGTATACTCGGCCTGCTTGCATGAGCAGCCCTGCACGTATTCCTTGCGATAGCGGAACGCCGTCTTGAGGCTGGTGTAGGGCGTCTGATTGCGCACGGAGATGGCCTGATCGACGCTGCCGCCGGGGTTCTGATAATAATAGAGTTCGGCCGGCGCGGCGCATTTGGACTGGCACACCTCGAGATCGCGCTCGAAATGGTTCTTGAGCGTCGAGAAGCTCACGGGGAAGAAATAGCCGTCGCAGAGACGGACGCAGATGGTGCGATAGGTGGCGTACGGCAGCGCCCCGAACTCGTTGCCGCGCCCGGCGCTCGAATCCTCATCCTGCCAGAGCGCGGAGAAGGGGTTGCTCTGCCGCTTGGCGGCTTCGCGAGCATATTCGGCGCCGCAGTTGTTGCGCGCGAGTTCGCGGTAGATGTCGTCGAGGTAGGTGCGGTCGCGGGTGCCGAGCATCTGCTGGCGCTGCGCGTCGAGCTCGGCCACCCGACGGCGCGCCGCTTCCGCCTGGTTCGCAAGATCGACGCACTGCCGCGTGCGCCGCAGCGTCTTCGAAAAGAGGAAATAGTCAAAGCAGTCCGAGCGTTCGAGCTGCGCTTGCGCGCTTTGTGCCGCACGCTCCGTCTGGCGCAGCTCGGCCTCGAGCTTCGGCAGCTGCTCGCGCGAGAGCATGGCCCCCTGGGTCTCCTGCACGAGCTTTTGCTCGAGTTGAAGACAAATCGGCGCCTTGCTCGCTGCGTAGCTGCCGGGCGGCGGCATCGGCGCCGGGATGGGCTGCGGGGCGGGATTGCGGAAGACTGGCTCGCGAGGCACCGGAGCCGGCCTGGGCGGCGGCTCGTTGGTCGCCCATGGCCACCAGCCGCCTTGGGCTGCGGCACGCTCGGGGAGAGCAAGCATCAGGGCAAGCAGCGCCAGCGCCACCCTTGAGGCTTCCCGCCGGTCCAAGCCCTTCCTCAATGCGCCTGTCATCGTCGTGCGTTCCGCCCCCGCGGCCTGAAACTCTCCGAGCGCACTGCGAAGCAAATTCCTGTGTCGAGATCATGGTCGTCCGCCCCCGGGGGGTCAACCGCCTCTGTTCAAAGCGAAGCGTTTGATGCACAGATCAGGCTGTGGCGGTCCTGTCATCGGTTCGGCGCGCCGCCAAACGGAGCAGGACGCGGCAGGGAGGGAGCGCGATGACGCCCGAAGCAGTCAATGAGGCCGTGCGGCTTC
>CAYWBX010000184.1:0-6614 GCA_964456015.1 uncultured Hyphomicrobiaceae bacterium
GCCCAGCCTTCGCCATCGGGAAGCTGATCGGCAGTCATGCCCGGAAAATGCCGCAGCATTCTCGGGATCGACTCGAGATGGCCCTCGTAATGGATTCTCGGCTCGCCGCCCGGGGGGTCCGAAGCGATGCCGGCCTGCAAGGCAACCGAGATGTCGATGATGCGCCGGGCCATCGCCTGCTCCTCACTCAAGATTTATGTGCTGCTCGGTCCTCGAGCCAGCGCGCGGCGGCGAGCAGCCGCCCCTCGTCGCGCCGCTTGCCGATGAGCTGCACGCCGAGCGGCAGCCCGTCGACGGTCAGAAGCGGCAACGACACGCACGGGACCCCCAGCAGCGTCCACATGCCATTGAAAATGGCGTTGCCCGTGGAGTTGAGCGTCACCGGGGCCGGTCCGCAAGAGGAGAGCGTCAGAATGGCGGAATGCGCATCCAGCACGCGCGATACGGCCCGATAGGCGTCCTCGCGCGCATTGAGCGCGCGCACATAGGCGTGGCCTGGCACCTTCGCTCCCGTCTCGAGCCGCGCCGCAAGGCCCTTGCTGATCGCATCCTTGTACCTCTCGAGCAGCGGCCCGTAGTAGGCGGCATTCTCCGCGCCCATGACGCTTGCGTGGTGCTCGACGATCCCGTCCATTTCTGGGATGGACACCTCGACCGCCTGCGGGCCGAGACTGGCGACGAAGGCCTCGATCGCCGTCCTGGCGGCGGGCTCAGCCTGGCTCCAGGCCGGCGACCGGAAGAACGCGAAGCGCGGCTTGGCAGCGACGCGTTCGGCGAGCGTCGCGCGGATGCTCGGGCGCACGCGCTGATAGCTCACGGAGTCGCTCGGGTCGTAATGCGAGAGCGCATCCGTAATGAGGGCCAGATCCTCGATCGAACGGCCGTAGACGCCAACCGTGTCGAGTGTGTGCGATTGCAGCGTCACGCCTGTGCGCGAAATGAGGCCGAGTGTGGGCTTGAGCGCATGGACGCCGCAGAACGAGCCCGGCCGGATCACAGAGCCACCCGTCTGGGTGCCGAGCGCGAGCGGGATCATGCGCGCCGCCACGGCCGCTGCCGAACCGGAGGATGAGCCGCCCGGCGTGTGCGCGGGATTGTGCGGATTGCGGGTCTTGTTCGGCGTCGTGTTCGCGAGTTCCGTGGTCACGGTCTTGCCGATGATGATGGCGCCGGCCGCTCTGAGCTCAGCGACGCAGGTTGCATCCTCGGCCGGCTGGAAGCCCTTGAAGATTGGCGAGCCATTCTGGGTCGGCATGTCGGCCGTGTTGATGATGTCCTTGATGCCGACGGGAAGCCCGTGCAGGGCGCCGATCCCGGCGCCTGAGGCGCGCTGCCTGTCCGCCGCCCGCGCCTGCGCCAAGGCGTTCTCGGGATCGAGGTGGACCCAGGCATCGACGTCTTTCTCGCGTCGTTCGATCTGGTCGAGGCAGGCCCGCATGTAGGCCTCGGCCGTGATCCTTCCCGAGGCCATCTCTTCCCTGGCTTCGGCTGCGGTGAGGTCGATGAGCGCGCGCATGGCCATGTCGCTCTCCAGGGGTTGCAAGGGATCGAATGTCGTATGCTGCCGGAAGTTCACTGTTCCACGCTCCGGCGCGGCTGTCAGCTCTTCCTGCGCAGGCTTGCAGGTGCCTCGCCCTGATCGCGGCGGTTCGGGCAATCAGCGCCCTCGGCGCGCGAGGGAACGCAATAGCCGATGTGCCGGCCCGGCGCTGCGCGCGTCTGCCGGCGCGGCATCGGGGTGCCTTGAGAGGCAGAGCCCCGCCCTGTATGTGTCGGGGCCAGCGCGGGCCGCGGACGAGGCCTGGATGCGGGCCAGCGGGGCACAGAGTAGGGATCGAGGTCAGGAATGACGGCAGGGATCGAACGTGGCGGGCTCATCACCGTGTTCGGCGGCTCCGGCTTCGTCGGGCGACACGCGGTGCGCGCTCTCGCGCAGCGCGGCTATCGCATTCGCGCCGCCTCCCGCCGCCCCGACCTTGCCGGTCATCTCCAGCCGATGGGGGGCGTCGGACAGATCCATGCCGTGCAGGCCAACCTGCGCTTTCCTGAAAGCGTCGCTCGAGCCGTCGCGGGCGCCGATGCCGTGGTCAATCTGGTCGGACTGCTCGTGAAGTCGGGCGCCCAGACGTTCGATGCTCTGCACGTGGAGGGCGCACGCGCGGTGGCGCGGGCGGCTCGGGCTGCGGGTGCGCGTCAGATCGTTCATGTGTCGGCGATTGGCGCCGATCCGCATTCGCGCGGCGTCTACGGCCGCACCAAGGCGGCCGGCGAGGCGGCGGTGTTGCAGGAAGCGCCGTCGGCGGTGATCCTGCGGCCGTCGATCATCTTCGGCCCAGAGGACGAGTTCTTCAACCGGTTCGCAGCCTTGGCGCGGCAGGCTCCGCTCTTGCCGCTCGTCGGCGGCGGGGGCACGCGTTTCCAGCCGGTCTATGTCGGCGACGTGGCGCTGGCCATTGTTGCCGCCATCGAGGGCAAGGCGAAGCCCGGCGTCGTCTACGAGCTTGGCGGGCCTGAGGTCGTCACTTTCCGGGAAGTACTGGACCGCACCCAGGCGTGGGCTGGCCGCAACCGCGGCTACCTGCCCCTGCCGTTCTGGCTTGCCAAGCTTCTTGCGGCGCTCACCGCGCCGCTGCCCAATGCCATGCGCCCGCTCACTGTCGATCAGGTGCGAATGCTGCAGACCGACAACGTGGTGAGCGCGGCCGCCGAGGCCGAGGGGCGCACGCTGAAGGGCCTCGGCATTCTCGGGCCCCACGCCATGGAAACGATCGTGCCGGGCTACCTCGAGAAGTACCGGCCGAAAGGGCAGTATTCCCACTACCGGGGCTGATGCGGGGCGGCGCGCAACGGCGGTCTTAAGTCTCGAGCAAGGCCCCCTGCGAACTGACGACACGACCCGGCCGCAGCCACCTGCACTTCAGCTCGAGGCCGATTTGCGCCGGGACGCGCGTGTTGCGACTGCGGGCATTTGCGGAAGGCGAAGGCTTGGCACCGGGATCGCGGCGGATGGCCTCCTGCGTCGCGCCGCCGACTGCGGGTTGCTTCGATCGCGTCCCTCCCGTTCGGCGATGGTAGTTTGCTCACGCTCCTTCGGCGTCGTACGCTTGTTGACGCCATTGCGCGACCGCCGGAGGCCACATGCCCCATGCGCAGCATCCACGCGTGTTTATTTCCTACCGCCACGGCGAGCATCGCGGCATCCCCGATGCCGAGGCCCGCAACAGGGCGCATGTCGTCTGGGTCGAGCAGTTCGCGCGCGACCTCGCGTCGCTGCGTGTCGAGCCGGTGCTCGACGCGCGCATCCGCATTCTGGCCGGCAATCTGTTCGGCTCAGACCCGGTGACGGAACCGGCCATCGCCAATCTCGCGCTCGCCTCGATACACTGCTGTCACGCGTTCCTGCCGGTGATAACGCCGGGCTGGGTCGAGCGCATCGGCTACGCCAATTTCGAGCCGCAGCGCACCTGGGCGGACGGCTACGTCTTCGACGAATGGCAGCAGGCGGCTGCCAGCGCCAGTGCCGGACGCATTCAAATCATCCCTCTGATGCGTGGCGGCCGGCTCGATCAGGCGCTCAACCTTCCGTTCGTGCTCAACGCTGGCATCCTGTTCGATTTTACGGACGACGCCCGCTATGAGGACAACGTCGTTCTGCTGGCCCAGTATCTGCACAACGGTCGCACCGTGGCGCGCCCAGCTGTCGACAAGAAACTCGGCGACTGGCTGGTCGAGTTCCTGAAGGCGATGCTCGAGAAGGGCGCGCGCGGGAACGATTGAACGGCGGTTGCGGGTGTGGCGGCAGCCGGTGTCGACCCGAAGGGCGCAGGCTCTTGGCTCGTGCGCCGGCGTCCCGATCCGGCAAGGGACCGCCTTGCCGCGCCGGTGCGCCTGCCTCGTGCGCCTGCTCGCGGAATTCGTTGCCGCCATGCGCCACCGTCGCAGCCGACCTCGTGCGGCCGGCCCGTCTCCCAGGCCGGTGCAGGCAGGATCAGGCAGCGCCGGACCACTGAATCCGGTCGATGAACGCGCATCCGGGACCGCTATCGTCTTCGATTTACGGCCAGAGGAGCTCACGATGCATGAAGGACTCAAGGCGAAGATTCTTTCGCTGCCCGGCGAGCATCGGATCCTGTCGCTCGCCACCTTGCGGCCGGACGGGTGGCCGCAAGTGACGACCGTCGGCTACGTCAGCGAGGGCTTGACGCTCTATTTCCCGTGCGGTTTGGAGAGTCAGAAGGTCGCGAACCTCGCCCACGATAATCGCGTCTCGCTGACTATCTATCATGATACGCCGGATCTGATGGCGCTTAGAGGGCTGTCGATGGCAGCACGGGCTGAGCGTGTCAAAGACCGCAGCGAGGTCGAGAGAGTGCTGACGTTGCTGCCGCAGAAATACCCGGAAAAGAGTCCGCTGCTGCTGCCGATGCCGAGCGCCGATCAAGTCGCCATCTTCCGGCTGACGCCGGTCGTCATTTCCGTCCTCGACTGCACGAAAGAATTTGGCCACACGGATCTCGCACGGTTCTGAGGCGGCCAGTTGCGGATGACGCCTGTCCGGAGCGTGCGCGAAGGGCCGGGCGATGGCGCGTGCGCCGAGGCCGCGGGGCGTGGGCTTGAGGCATCAATCCTGAACCAAGAATCCTGAACCTTGAATCCGGAAGGGTGCACCGTCCGGCAGCGGAGGCGTTGCGCTCCTGAGGCTAGAGGCGCGCTCCCGACGCTTCCCTCGCAACCCTGACGCAAGTTTTTCGGCGTCACCCATGAAGCTCGAGCTTGTCGCGTCGGCTTATGAGCGGCTAGGCTGCCGCCTGCCGGCTCGATGGCGCTCGGAGGAGAATCGTCCCCGGTGGGGCGTCCGGACTTCAAATCCGGGGAGGGCCGCACGACGGCTCTTGGTGGGTTCGACTCCTGCCTCCTCCGCCATATTTGCATGAACTCATTGTAGAAATTTCGCGCATCTCGTAGTTATCCCTAGCATTGTCCCCAGCACAGAGTCTGGCATGGCGCAGACGATCGTGGACGCGGCGTCGCAGCGAGACCGGGCACGGCCAGATCGACTGCCAATCGACGTCGAACTTTTGACCGCCGCATTGCGTGACAGGTTGTTGAACTTCGCGGGATGGGAGAACTGCGTTTTCTTCGGGCGGGTCGGGCGGTTCTTTCGTTGTTTCGGTGAAGATCGGCGGCGGATTGCGCGCCCGGTGTGCTGGCCTGTCGGAAGTTTCGGCGATGGCTCTCCCCGCGCCCGTCGGCCCTCACGCTCCCGCGGCGAGCACCCTCGGCATCCGGATTACAGAGTAGGCGGCAATGGCGAGCGTGAAGTGGGCACGCGCGCGGCAGTCCGCGCACCTTGACCCTGGCCATGCCGGCGATCGTCTTGGCCCAGCCGAACGCCACCACGCCCAGCGTGCGATTGCGCTGGCTGGTGGCATAGCTCGTGTGCCGCGTCGTGCGACCGCCGGTGGCCGAGTGCCGGACCTTGGGGGGGCGACGTGCGGCGTGACGCCCATGCGGCGCAGGTCACGGACGAAGTTCCTGGTGTCGTAGCCCTTGTCGGCGACGAGGACAGACCGCGGACAACGATGCCGCGCATCGGGCCGGTCGCAGCGGAGCATAGCGTCATCTTCGATTGGTACGGCCTGCCCTCCTTGTTGGCAGGCGCCGGATCATGATGCGCGGCGTGGGATGATTGTCATCTGAAGGCATCTGCCCTCGATGCAGCGTACGTCACCGCTGCATTCTCCAAACGAATCTCACGCTCCTCGGGCGGGGGGCGTTCAGTCGCAAAGACGCCCTTGCTTGCAAACCGAAGGATCGCACCTGAGGGCAACTCGATGATGGAGTAGGTCGCCCGCCGAAGCGCGTCCCCTTCTCGGCAAACGGCCTCCACCTTTTGCACCTCCGAGCCCTGGAAGTAGCGTGGCGGACGCCGCATGGTGACAAACGTCCCTTTACACGACCCAGCTTCCCGCCGAATCGCGCCGTTAGAGACCTCTTCGAGCCGCATGCCCGCGCCAGGTCGCAGGGCAACAAGTTCGCCGACGCTGCCGTCTTCAAAGGCCCATGCCAATCCGTTGTCGTCGGTGCTCGAGGGCGGGAGAAATCGATAGGCAGTGAGGCCGGCATCTGACATCAGCGATGACACCACGGGAATCAATTGACCGCGGGCAACGAACGGGCTGGCCATACCTGCGGCCACCTGTGCCGGAGCCGCCGTTGATGCATAATCCGCAATCAGCCCGGACATGCTGGCCCAGCCGCTGATGCCCGACCACTCGACGTGGCACCACTGCGACGCTGCCCCGTGGACGAATTCGCACTGCCCAAGCCGTCTGATCCCGCATGAACCGGCAGGCATTACGGCAACAATTGAGTGGTGAATGCCCGGCCCACTACGGAGATTCAATAGGCCTCCCGGTACGCTATCGGTTACCCGGTAGTATTGATGTCCAGCGCGCTGCTCGCACCCTGCGACTTGCGGAGATTTCAGGAACGGCTGATCGCGGATGGCACGCGCCACCGCCGTGTAGTCGATCATCGGTGCCTTGAACGAGTTTCCCATCGCGATGATGATAGGACCGACAACTTCCTCAACCTCCGGCGGGTACGAGAAC
>CAYWBX010000185.1:0-6595 GCA_964456015.1 uncultured Hyphomicrobiaceae bacterium
GGCCCGGTCGAAGTAGAGTTTTAGAATCTCGCGCTTGGTGAACCTCGCCTCGAGCCAGAATGCGAGAAAGAGCTCCTTGAGCTTACGCGTCAACGAGCGCTCGGAGGACAGAAACAGGTTCTTGGCAAGCTGCTGGGTGATCGTCGACCCGCCCTGCACCGTCTCGCCCGCGTTGAGATTCGCGGCGAGTGCTCGCGCCGTACCAATGAGGTCGATGCCGAAGTGCTCGAAAAATCGACGATCCTCGGTCGCCAGCGTCGCCTTGATCAGGTGCTCGGGGATTTCTTCCAGCGTTATGCTGTCGTTGTGAAGAATGCCGCGCTTGCCGATCTCCGCCCCATAGCGATCGAGAAAGGTGACGCTGTACTGGCCGGTGCCCAGAGCCTTGGATTCGTCGATCTCAAGGAAAGCCGGCAGGGCCAGGGCGTACATCAAGATCAACCCGCCCACACCAAGGGTCGACGCCTCCGAAAGGCACTCGTTGAGACCGCGCTTCCATCCCGACAAGCGGAACCGGGCGAAGAAGCTCGACGCGGCATGGTAACGGTCGCGTACGGCCTGCCAAGCCGCCGCGAGGCTCGAATCCAACCAGCTGTCGATCAGGCCGAGCCGCTCCCGGAGGCCAATAGTGCTCCTGTCTTTTGCGAACCAATCGCGCACGTCGGTTCATCCCCTGGGAGACGGCGTACCGTCGCCGGATGCCTGCAATGCTGGCGCGGGCGTCGCGCCGCGCCGAATCGGAGAAGACGAGTCGATTGTGGTTATTTATCATCCGGCTGTTCGGCTAGGGGAGGGGGAAATTGCCTCGGGTAGCGCGCCCACCAGGGGAAGCCCCTGATCCAACGGTGAAAGGTCCCGAAGAGGCGACATGAACGACGTGCCTGCGGCGCCATTCTGGCGCACCACCGCGCTCGAGGACATGGACCTCGCACAGTGGGAAAGCCTGTGCGATGGCTGCGGGCGCTGCTGCCTGAACAAGCTCGAGGACGAAGACACTGGCGAGATCCACCTCACCCGACTCGCTTGCGCCCTGCTCGATATCAGCTCGTGCCGCTGCTCGGATTACGCCCATCGGCACGCGAAGATGCCGGACTGCGTCGTGATCGACCCGGCCAAGGCACGATCGCTCCCCTGGCTTCCTGCCACCTGCGCGTATCGCCTGGTCGCCGAGGGCAAGGACCTGCCATGGTGGCACCCGCTCGTTTCCGGGTCGCACGAAACCGTCCATGCGGCCGGCATCTCCGTGCGCGGAGTCGCCCGCAGCGAGCGGGGCGTCAGGCTTGAGGCCTACTGGAAGTACATCATCAAGGATTATAACGGCTGAAGCCTGATCGCCCATCGCGGAATTGGCAGGCGGCCGTCGTTGCTGCCGCTGCGTGGCGGATGGCTCTTCGACCTCCCATCACCTGCCGATCGCGCCGTTCAGGCTGCTCGCCCGCTCTGCCGGTCGGCTCTGGCTGCGATGTTGCGCATCAGCGCCCGATGTTCGCCGTCGCTGGGACGCGGCAAGGCTTGGCAAGCCTCGCCTGCTCAATTTCCGAGCGAAAGCTGACTCATCGGCGATCACTGCTGCCGCCGCGCCGTAAATGTGCCCATGCCTCAGGCGACCCTGGTGGACGCGCTTGCACTCCATGCGACGCGCAAACCGACCGGCAATGGATTGATCGCGACCGCTGGCTTGATTGGGCGCTTTGCAGATCCCGCCGCCCAGCAAATCAGCCCGCCCGAGCGCATGCGGCACTCTCCGCGCGCTCATCCTGTCCTATTGGCATGTCATTTGCTCGCAGCTTGTGCTATCGATCGCTCACGATCGATCATGTCCCACACGGGAATGTCATTTGAGCGGAATGCGGAGATTGCGGTAGGGTAAATCAAAACCTGGCCGTTTTGCGATTAAGTCAGGTGTCATGTCCTTCTCGAAATCCTTTTCCAAGGTTTTCTCGCGCCGCCGCAGAGCCAAGTGGCGCGCTGTGATTATGAGTGGAAAGGTCCTTCCCGCCCTCGCATTGGGCCTTCTCGTCGCATCCGCGCCGACTGCATATCCGAGGGCCACGCCCAGTCACCCGGAAACCTTCAAGGTGGTTGGCGGTGCCGGTGAGACTTTGCCCATCCGCGCACGGCCGGGAGACGACGGCGCCGTCATCGCGATGCTGCCGGCTGAAGTGGACGGCGTCCTAAACCTCGGATGCGTCGAAACCGAGAGCGGCAAGACCGTTGGGCGAGCGCGCTGGTGCCGCGTCGGTTTCGAGCGCACGATCGGCTGGGTCGCTGCCCGCTTCCTGGTCGAAGGCAGCGCCACCGACAACTTCGGCGGTGGCCGGCGGTTGGCGGCGATCACCGGCACGCAGTGGCAGCTGCGCGACTTCGCCGGGCAATCCGTCGCGTCCGAAGCATGGATCGTCTTCGGCATCGACGAGCGGGTCGTCGGCTTCGGCGGCTGCAACCGGTTCAGCGGCGCGTTCACCGAGCTACCGGGAAAGCTGAATTTTGGGCGGCTGGTGTGGACAGGTCGCAGGTGCTCAGGCGGCTTGAGAAAGATCGAGCAGCAGCTCGCCGACGCCTTGCTGACGACCGCCAGCGCAGTGGCGACCGGCGAGCTTCTCACTCTGTTCGCGCACGACAACTCCGTGCTGGCGACCTTCACCAGACGTTGGTCCCAGTGAACGTGAGCGGTGTCGGTGCCGTTCAATCCTGCCTTTCCGGATGCGGTCCGGCGAACACGCCACAAAGGTCCCCCTCCCCGCCGCGACCATCGCTACCGGCACCAGCGACGCCTGACGCGGGGCAGCGTCTTTGCCCCGATCGGAGTCTCCTGGCATGGAGCCGTAAGCCAGACGCGCAGCGCCGTGCCTTGCTCGGTCTCCCGAGATCGGGACCGACAGCAGGCGAAGCTCCTGTCCCCGTGGCCGCGCGCAACGATAGTTCAGCCAGGCGGTAGGCTGCGGTAGTCGCGATCGAGCCCCGCCTCGGTCACATACCCGTCGGCCAGATCCTCGGCGATCGCCTTCGCATCCCTCTCCGACGGCGGTCCATAGCCACCGGACCCGGGCGTCACCATGTCGACTACGGACCCGGACGGCGCGAAGAACGCGCCTTTGCTCGGCAAAGCGCGCCGTCGTCCGTCCGGCGTGATGAGTTCGACCTTGGCAGCTATTCCCGCCCGCCCGCCGTGGAGACCGAAAGGCGGCGACGTCATCCGCTCCATGCACAGCGAACCGGTCGCATCCGCACCCTCGAGAAGCCGCCAAGTGCGCCGCGCGCCACAGCCGCCGCGAAACTTGCCGGCCCCACCCGAGTCCGGGTTGATCTCATACCGCTCGACCCGCAGCGGAAACGCCATCTCCAGCACCTCGACCGGCGTGTTCATGGTGTTCGAGATGCCGCTCGCAATTGTGTTGATGCCGTCCTTGTTGGGTCTGGCGCCGAACCCTCCTTTGATCGTCTCGTAGGAGACGTAGCGACGACCCGATCGCGGATCGACGCCGCCGAACGTGACGACAGCCGAGGTCCCCTGGCTGCACGCCATCACGCGATCCGGCCAGATCTGGGCGAGCGCGCCCATCACCATGTCAGCCACCCGGTGCGACATCTCGTGATTGGCGTAGACCACGGGAGCCGGAAACGCGGCATTGACCACCGAGGCCCTCGGCGCCCTCACTGCGATCGCCCGCCAGCAGCCGGAATTGGGCGGAATGAGGCTTTCCGGATCGACCGCCATCTTGAGGCCGCAATAGACGCCGGAGGCGGTAACGGAAAGCGGCGCATTCATGGGGCCCTTGTTCTGGGGATCGCTTCCCTCGAAATCGACGATCAGCCCATCGCCGGACTTCTGCACCCGCATCCGGATGCGGAACCGGGCATCGTTGCCGGCTGCATCGTCGGGGATGCCGTCGCCGTCGCACCAGTCCTCGAATGCGCCTTCGCCATCGGGAAGATCCTTGAGCGCCGCGCGCATCAGCCGCTCGGAGTAGTCCATGACCCTGGCCATGGCTGCGATGACCTCAGCGGTTCCGTAGCGCCGCGCCAGGTCCGTCAGCCGCTCTGCCGCGCGCAGCGTGGCGGCAAGCTGAGCGCCAAGATCGCCCTTTCGCTCATCGGGGGTGCGGACGTTGGCAAGGATGATTTTTTCGACATCGGCGTTCATGACGCCTCTCGACACCAACCGCACCGGCGGCAGCCGCAATCCCTCTCCGTAGATTTCAGTCACGGCACCATAGCTGCCGGGCGTCGCCGAGCCGACATCGGGCCAATGCGCCCTGAGACACGTGTATCCGAGAAGTACGCCTTCATGGAACGCAGGCCTGACCACGTTCACGTCCGGGAGATGGCTGCCGCCGAAATAGGGATCGTTGTGAATGAACACGTCGCCCTCGTGCGCGTCGGCCCCGAACACCTCGACGATGGCGCGCACGGCGTCCGGCATCGAGCCGAGGTGGATCGGCAGGTCGGGCCCTTGCGCCACCATGTCGCCTCGCGCGTCGAAAACGCCACACGAGAAATCTCCGGCCGACTTGAGGATCGGCGAATAGGCGGTCTTGCACAGGACGACGCGCATCTCCTCTGCGATCTTGAAGAACGAGTTCTTCATGATCTCGAATGCGGCGGGATCGATGGATTGACTGACGTCGTTCATGCTCGTTGCCTCCTTGCCGGGGGCGCGTCGCCAAGCTCCAGGTGAACGAAGCCGTCGCTGTCCATGCGGGCGCGCCACCGCGGGGGGACCAGAATGGTCGACTCGAGGCTCTCGATGACCGCGGGTCCCGCGACGATCGCTCCGGCATGGAGACGCGCCCGGTCATGCACCTCGGCAGTGGCGGACCCGGTCTTGCGAAACCAGACCTGGCGCGTGCCCTTGACGGACGGGCTTCCGGCGGCAGCCGGCTCCTGACGGATTGTCAACGGTGCAATGAGCCCGAGCGCTGCAACCCTGAGACTTACGAGCTGCACAGGCTCGGAACGATTGTCGTGACCGTAGGTCTGGCGATGACGGGCATGGAAGCCCTCGGCAATGCGTGCAATCGCGTCCGCGTCGGCCACCGGACCGTCCAACGGGACATTCAGCTCGTAGGATTGACGTTCGTAGCGTGCATCGATCGAACGAACGAAGCGGCGGCGGTCTGGCGGCGTTCCGGCGCGATCTAGCATCGCGCGCCCCTCCGCCTCGAGCGCACGGAAGGCGTCCTCCAGAACGCCCGGATCTGCTGCGGCCGTTGTGACGTAGACGGTGCGCACATAATCGCGCCTGAGATCGGTGCCGATGAGCCCCAGGGCGGAGAATGCGCCCGGAATCGGCGGGCAGATGACGTGCGCCATGCCGAGTTCTTCCGCCAGCGCCGCCGCGTGAAGCGGGCCCGCCCCGCCGAAGGCGACCAGCGTGAACGCGCGCGGATCATGCCCGCGTTGCACCGAGACGATCTTCAACGCCTCCGCCATCGCATGGTTGACGACGTCGACGACACCGGCCGCAGCGGTCCTCACATCCACCCCGAGCGGCTTGGCGAGCCGGCGCTCGATGGCCGCTTGCGCGGCGTCGCCATCGATCCTCATCTCGCCGGCGAGCAGAGAGCTCTCGCCCAAATAGCCGAGTGCAAGATTGCAGTCGGTGACTGTTGGCTCCGTGCCGCCGCGGCCGTAGCACACCGGGCCCGGCTCGGCGCCCGCGCTTTTGGGGCCGACGCGCAGGGCGCCGGCGCGGTCCACCCAGGCGATCGAGCCCCCGCCAGCCGAGACCTCGGCGAGGTCGATCACGGGCACGCGGATCGGGTGGCCCGCTCCATTCATGAACCGCGTCGCGTTGAAGCCGCCACCGACCTCGTACTCCGCCGTCGTCTCGTACTTGCCGCCGCGAATGAGGCTCGCCTTCGCCGTCGTCCCGCCCATGTCGAAAGACAGCAAGTCCGGCCGTCCCGTCTGCCGTGCGATGATCGCCGCCCCGACGACGCCAGCCGCTGGTCCCGACTCGACGGCCATCGCCGGCATCGCAACGCCTTCCCTGGCCTCGAAAACACCGCCGTTCGAGCCCATGACGTAGAGCCGCGGCAACCCCATCGATCGCGTCGTTTCTTCAAGCCGCTCGAGATAAGACGCCAGGATCGGCCCGACATAGGCGCACACCGCCGTCGTACTGGTTCGCTCGAATTCGCGGATCTCGGGCAGAACCTCCGAGGAGAGATAGACGGGCACGCCCGGAAATGCGCACCTCAGCCGCTCGCCAAGCCGCTGCTCGTGCACCGGGTTGAGGAACGAGAACAGGAGTGAGACAGCGATTGCCTCCACGTCCGCCGCCCTCAGGCTCCGGATGAGGCCGTCGATCTCCTCTTCGGCGAGCGGGATCACCACCTGCCCGTCGGCGCCGATGCGTTCCGTGATCTCGAACCTGCGCCGGCGCGGCACCAGCACGCGCGGCGGATCCTGAAAGAGGTCGTAGAGATCGCCGCGCGAGGACCGGCGCAGCTCGAGAATGTCGCGAAAGCCGCGCGTGGTAACGAGCCCCGCTTGCGCCCCCTTCTCTTCGAGCAGCGCATTCGTGACGACCGTGGTGGCATGGCAGAGAAGGCCGACGTCGCGCGCCTCGATCCGGTTGCGCCCCATGGCC
>CAYWBX010000186.1:0-6578 GCA_964456015.1 uncultured Hyphomicrobiaceae bacterium
CGAGAGCCGTCTCGCCGAGCCGGACAGCCAGCCGCAGCCCGCAAAGCTCGCCGATTGCATCCTGAACTCGGGGATCGTCGTCGGCGCGAGCTTCCCGGATTGGCGCACGCGCGACTTGCGGGCGGTTCCCGGACGGCTGTTCGTCGATGACCGCCTGCACAAGGAGGGTAGGAGCGTCGATCCGATCCGGGCGATCCAGGTGCTGGCGCCCGCGCTCGCCAGTGCGGGCAAGACGCTCTCGAAAGGCCAGATTGTCATCACCGGCAGCCTGATCGGCATGAATTGGCTGACCGGGCGTCACGCGTTGCGCGGCGTGATCGACGGCTGCGGCGAGGTTGCAGTTGGCCTCGCCGCGTGACGGAGCGAAGCGCCCCGTTCTCAGGCGCTCCGCCGGCGCCACATCCCGAACCTCAGGCATGACAGCGCGACCGCCGCGAGGACCGTGGCGGAGGCCGCCAGAAAGACGCCTCGGAAGCCTTCGAGGAATGCGGCCTCGGGCGACACCCCTGCCGCGAGCGCGTGCCGCTCAAGGAGACGGTGAAGCGCCGAATGGGCGCTTGCGCCGGCAACGATGCCGATGGTGCGGGTGACCATCGTCAGGCTTCCGGCGACACCGCGGTCGGCGACGGGCAGGATGGCGGTCACGAAGTCCGCATAGGCGACCTGGAAAAGCCCGACGCCGATCCCCTGAACGAGGAGGGCGAAGGCGATTGCGGCAAGTGGCGTCGCTGGGCTCCACAGCCCGATGAGGGCGAGGCCGAGGGCCGAGAGCAGGACGCCGGCAAGCGCCAGCCGGCCGATCCCGATGGTCTGGCCGAGGCGACCGGCGAGCCAGGCGCCTCCGACGGTCCCGATCCCGCCGAGCGCCAGTACGAGGCCGCCGCTCGCCGCATCGAGCCCGGCCATGCGTACGATGAAGTAGGGCACGAGCAGCAGGATGCTGAAAGCGGCAAAGTTCACGAGCACGCTGATCGCGTTCATCAAAGCAAACTCGGCGTTGCGGAAGAGCTGAGGCCGGATGATCGGCTCTCCATGGCGCGCCTCATAGACGATGAAGGCGGTGAGCATCAGCGCGCCGATCCCGCCGATCGCAGCGCGCGCCGGCAACCCCGGGGCATCGCCTCGCAGCGAGAGCGCGAGCAGCAGCGGAACCAGCCAGCCGACGAGCAGGAGCGCCCCGACCCAGTCGAAGCGGAGCGCGCCGCGGCCCGGAGGCCGCGCTGGAATGACCCAGGAAACCGCGAAGGCGAGCATGGCGATCGGCGCGCGCATCGCGAAGACGACGCTCCAGCCGAAGACTTCGACCAGCGCGCCTCCGACGATGGGTCCGAGCGCGGCGCCGACGGCGGTCATTGCGGCGTAGATGCCGAGCACCCGCGTGCGCTGGCTCTCATCGAAGAGCGTGGTCGCCAGGGCCGGCGCACAGCTCAAGGTAAGCGCGATTCCGATCCCCTGCAGGACGCGCCCTGCGAGCAGCGTTGCGTAGCTGCCGGCGAGCGCGCAGGCGAGAAAGCCGAGGCTGCTCACCACGAGCCCCGCTTGGAAAACCCGGCGATAGCCTGCGAGATCGCCGATTTTGCCGAAGACGAGGAGCAGGCTCGAGTAGGTCAGCACGTAGCAGATGACGACCCAGCGGATGCTCTCGATGTCGGCGGCGAAGGCGTCGGTGATGCGCGGCAGCGCGATATTGACCGAGGAATCGAGCGGGGCGACGAGCGTGCCGACGCACACCACCGCCAGACCGGCGCGCTGACGCCAGATGCCCCCTGCCGCGGCCGGCCGTGCCGTGGCCATCGCGCCTCCCGTCTCGCCCGACTCGACGACGGCCAGTGTGCGCGATCGCCGGCTGTCAGGACAACCTCTGCGCGCCGCAGAGGGCCATGCAGACCTAGCCGCCGCTCAAGGCCATGTCATCGCGATGCACGAGCTCGGCGCGGCCGGAATGGCCGAGGATGGCGGCAATCTCGCTGCTCTTCTTGCCGATGATGCGCTCGGCATCGGCGCGCGAGTAGGCGATGAGCCCGCGCCCGAGCTCGCGCCCGCCGGCGCCGCGGATGATGACGGCGTCCCCGCGATCGAACTGTCCCTCCAGCCGGACCACGCCGGCCGGCAGCAGGCTCTTGCCGGAGGCCAGCGCCTTCTCGGCGCCCGCGTCGATCTCGACCGCCCCTTTCGGTTCGAGATTGCCGGCGATCCAGCGCTTGCGCGCGGCCACCGGATCGGTTGGCGCAATGAACCAGGTGCAGGGCGCGCCGTCGGCGAGCGCCTTGAGCGGGTGCATCACTTTGCCCGACGTGATGACCATGTCCGCGCCCGAGGCCAGCGCGATCTTGCCCGCCTCGATCTTCGTCACCATGCCGCCCTTCGACAGCTCGCTGCCGGCATCTCCGGCCATCGCCTCGATCTCCGGCGTGATCTGCGTGATCACGTCGAGCCGCCGCGCCGTCGTGTCCCTTCCCGGCGGCGCCGTATAAAGTCCGTCGATGTCGGAAAGGAGGACGAGGCAATCGGCGCTCATCATCGAGGCGACGCGCGCCGAAAGCCGGTCGTTGTCGCCGTAGCGGATCTCGGCCGTCGCGACCGTGTCGTTCTCGTTGACGACAGGAATGACGCGGTGGGCGAGCAGCGTGTCCATGGTCCGGCGGGCATTGAGGTAGCGCCGCCGCTCCTCGGTGTCGCCGAGCGTCAGAAGCACCTGCGCGACCGTCCTGCCGCGGGCGCGGAAGACGCCCTGATAGGCCGCCGACAGGCTGATCTGACCGACGGCGGCGGCCGCCTGCGACTGCTCGAGTTCGAGCGGTCCCTTGGGCAGTGCGATGATGTGGCGGCCGAGCGCGATGGCGCCGGAAGAGACGAGAATGACGTCCCTGCCCTGGTCAACGAGTTCGGCGACGTCGTCGGCGAGCGAGTTGAGCCAGGTGGCGCGCAGCCGGCCCGTCGCGCGATCGACGAGCAGCGCCGATCCGATCTTGACGACGATCCGCTTCGCCTGCCGCCATTCCGGCCGCGGGGCGCTGGCGCTCGTCGAGGTGGCGGACTTGCTCATGTCGTGCTGTCTCGGACTGAGGGGAAGGAGCAATTGGGGGATCGGTCGCCGGTCGGCCGCCTGTGTGCCCGAGCGGCGGCCGCATCACAAGATCACGGTCGCCACGGGCGCCGCGCGTCGGCGGCCCCGGCGGCGGCCTTCTCCCGGGCGTTGCTGCGGGCGATCTCGCGTGCGAGGGCGAAGAGTGCCTCGCGGACACCCATGCCGGTGACGGCGGAGAGCACGAGCGGCTTCTTGCGCGCCGCCGTTTCGAGGGCCCGGACCCGCTCCGCGATCACCTCCGGCGGCAGCGCATCGCATTTCGCGAGTGCGACGATCTCCTTCTTGCGGGCGAGCGCCGCGGAGTAGGCGCGCACCTCGCGCCGGACCGTCTTGTAGGCCGTCGCCACGTCCATCGTGAGCTCGGTGGCGTCGACGAGATGCAGCAGCACCCGGCAGCGTTCCACATGGCCGAGGAACTGCACGCCGAGACCCGCGCCCTCGTGCGCTCCCTCGATGAGGCCGGGGATGTCGGCGAGGACGAAGCTTGTTTCTCCGGCCCTCACCACGCCCAGGTTCGGATGGAGGGTGGTGAAGGGGTAGTCGGCGATCTTCGGCTTGGCCTTGCTCACCGCCGCGAGGAATGTCGACTTGCCGGCGTTGGGCAGCCCGATGAGCCCGGCGTCGGCAATGAGCTTCAGCCTGAGCCAGATGGTCAACTCCTCGCCCGGTTGGCCGGGGTTGGCGTGCCGCGGAGCCTGGTTGGTCGCGCTCTTGAAATGCGCGTTGCCGAACCCGCCGTTGCCGCCCTTGGCGATGATGACCCTTTGGCCGGGCTCAAGGAGCTCGGCCAGGAGCGTCTTCTGGTCTTCCGCCAGAACCTCGGTGCCGGGCGGCACCTTGATGACGGCATCCTCGCCGTCGGCGCCGGAGCGCTCCTGGCCCATGCCGGGTTGCCCGTTCTTGGCGAAGAAGTGCTGCTGGTAGCGGTAGTCGATGAGTGTGTTGAGATTGGCGACGCATTCCACGACCACGTCCCCGCCGCGTCCGCCGTCGCCGCCGTTTGGGCCGCCGAACTCGATGAACTTCTCCCGTCGGAACGAGACGCAGCCGTTGCCGCCGGCGCCCGAGCGCACGTAGATCTTTGCCTGGTCGAGAAACTTCATGGACGAACGGCTCTCTCTTGGCGCTGCGCGGGCGTCAATGGCTTCCCGCAAGGCGGGCGATGAGCGCGCCGAGACGCCCGCGCTGCGCGGACGGGGCAAGGCGGTGGAACTCTTCGGCGCGCGCGCGGCTGAGCCAGACGAACCGCGCCTGCACCTCGACGCCGCGCGCGACGCTCCAGATGCGGCCCGTGCCCGCCGCCTCGAAGCCGCATTTCTCGAGCACGCGGCCCGAGGCCGGATTGTCGATGAAGTGCGACGACGACATGGCAGACTGCCCGCCGGGCCCGAAGCCGTACCGCACAAGCGCGGTCACGGCCTCGGTTGCGATCCCGCGACCCCAGAACTGCCGCCCGAGCCAGAACCCGAGCTCGGCGGCTCCGCCCGGCCGGCGGAAGTAGCCGACGCCGCCGGCGAGCTGGGCGTGCTCGCTGATCGCGAGGCGCACCTCGCCGCTGGCCGGCTGCAGCCACTGCCGGGCCTGCTCGAGGGTGAGCGGATGCGGGATGTCGCTGGTCATGCGCGCCACCTCGAAATCGCCTGCGAGCGCCTGGAAGGCGTCCGCATCGCTCTGGGCAAAGGCGCGCAGGACGAGCCGCTCGGTTCTCAAGACTGCGGTCATGCCTCAACGCCCCTGGCCCCGTCGCGCCGTCTTCTTCTGCGCCCAAGGCTTATCGCAGTCGCCAGCCATGATCGAGCCCTCGGGCGTGATAAGTGCAATTGCATCGGCGGCCCCGAACCCCTCGAGCTGCTCCACGCGCGCTCGTCTGCCCCGGCCCTGACGGATGCCCCCGGCCGACGAGCGTATGGCCGCTGATCTGCGACATGGCCGGGTCTCGAGTTTGCAATCGGATGGCTCAAACGATATGGGGGAAGGCGCTGCACCGCCCTCCCCCGGAATTTCGGCCGTCCGGATCGGGCCTCAGAGCCCGACCCCGGTGCCTGGATCGAACCCGCTATTCTGCCGCCGCGAGCTTTCCCGGGCGGACGGAGACGTAGACGCGCCCGTTGCGCTTGGTCGCGAACTCCACCTGTCCGCCGACGACGGCGAAAATTGTGTGGTCGGTTCCCATGCCGACGCCCTGCCCAGGGTGCCACTTGGTGCCGCGTTGGCGCACGATGATGTTTCCGGGCACCACGCTCTCGCCGCCGAATTTCTTGACGCCGAGGCGCCGGCCCTCGGTGTCACGGCCGTTGCGCGAGGAGCCGCCTGCCTTTTTCTGTGCCATGAGGATCGTGTCCTTCTCGTGTGGGCTGACCGGGCGCCGCGCAGCCGGTTTCGGGATCGCGGCCCGCGGGCCTGGCGCGCCGGTCCGTTAAGCCAGGATTTCCTTTATCTTCACGCGCGTGAGCAGCTGCCGATGGCCGCGCTTGCGCCGCGAGTTCTTACGCCGGCGCTTCTTGAAGGCGATGACCTTCTCGCCCCGCGTCTGCTCGACCACCTCGGCCGTAACCTTGGCGCCTGGGACAAGCGGCGTTCCGACGCGTGGTTCGCCGTCGCCGCCGATCATCAGCACCTCGTTGAACTCGACCGCGGCGCCGGCATCGCCGGCGATCTTTTCGATTTCGAGCGTATCGTTGGCAGCCACACGATATTGCTTGCCGCCGGTCTTGATGACTGCGTACATCGGGGTAGGTCCTGGCTCCGGCCCTTGTCTGGGCATTTTGCTCGCGTTCTTCGGCGCTGCCTGGAGGGCAGACTTTGGTGCGGCCGGACCGCAGGCCTCGAACAGCGCATTTCGCGCGGCAACCGGGGCTGCCGCGCGCCGGCCCCTTATGCCGTCCCGGCCTGTTTGCTGTCAATGGCATTCCAGCGCGCCTTGGCCGGCCGCCGGGCGGGCTGCAGTCTATCCCCAGGCCAAGCCGGCCGACGCATTGACCGCCATGCGAGGCTCCGCGAGCCTTGCCAGGAAGTCTTGATTCGGCATTGAGCGAGGCGCAGTCGTGGCGCAGACTTTGGCACAGGGCCGGCACGGCGAAGAGACCGGGCGGTCGACGGTGTACGTGGCATTGTGGGCGTTACTGGCGCTGGCGGCGCTGGCTTACCTGGCCCTTCTGGCGCTGCGCCCGGATCTTGCAACCCGCATCATCCTTGCGCCGCAGTCTGGCGCGCCCGAGACCAATCAGGGCCAACGGGCTATGCTGCGCGCCCTGACGGAAATCCAGGAACTCAGGCAGACGGCTGAGCGGCTGCAAGGGGACATTTCGCAGGTCCGTACGCAGACGCACGCGGATCGCGATCGGCTGCAGGCCATCGAGACTCGCCTCACGGCCATCGAGGCGCAACGCCCCGAGGCCCCGCCGATTGTCGCGACGGCGCCGCCGCCTCCGGCGCCTCAGACGCGGGCGGCGGACGATGCCGCCGGCAAGGCGCGCCGTGATGCGCGCGC
>CAYWBX010000187.1:0-6557 GCA_964456015.1 uncultured Hyphomicrobiaceae bacterium
TGAACTCGCGTTTGAATACGCGGCCCGAATTGCGCGCCGTGACGACGTACCGCCCGGCAGCGAGGACGTGCGTCGGCAACGCTCCGGCACTCTCTCGGATGATTTCGCCCTGCGGGGTCTCCAATGTCCACTGCGTGTCGGCGATGGCCTCGCCGCCAGCGCGCGCCACCAGCTTGAACGTCACCCTGGCCGCCTGATGCCGGATCGTCGCCTCGCTGAGCTTGCCGGCCTCGACCGAGACATCGGCGCGCACGACGGCGTTGGCATCGCCGTAAGTCGACACGACCTGGTAGATTCCGGCGTTGAGGCGAACGATCAGCCCGGGTCGAACGCCGGAGACGATCCGGCTGCGGGCCGTGATCAGATCGCCTTCGCCTGCGTAGATGTCGAACGACACGTCGTTGGCGGCGATGGCCTCGCCGCTGGCGACCACCGCGGTCAGCCGCAAGCCCCCGGCATTGAGGACGAACTGCTCCGTTCCGCTGCTCCCGGCCTTGACCGTGATCTTGCGCGTCACGTGCGCGCGGCCGAAGGCGGCGTTGACCAGGTATTCGCCCGGCGGCAGCCGGACAGCCGGAGATGCTTCCTTCCAGGTGCCAAGGAGACGCGGCTTGGCGAGCGCGGCGCCGGGGCCCGGTGTTACGGGCTGGAACACCCGCCAAACGAGGCCGCGGTCGATCGGCTCGCCGTCGTCCGACAAAAGGGCCGACAGCCTGACCTCGCCGACTCCTTGGCCTGGCGGACCGCTGTCGGGGAGGCTGCGGGGGACGACAGAGACGTTCCCCGTTCCCGTCCAGCCGGATGAGGGTGGGGCGGCGGGGGCGGGCTTGGGTTCGATTACCGTTCCGCTCTGCCAGCCGGACGCCGGTTGCTGGGCCGTCGCGCCGCCCGGGTTGGCAAGGCTCAGGACCACGGTCGTCACGGCGATGACCACGACAGAACAGATCCGTCTCTGCCGGAGGCCTTGCGCGAGCGGCCAAGCAGATGCGGCGCAGCGTGTCGGCGCAGTTGGGCTTTGTGGCGGAATGAGCGCGATCACTCTGGCGAATCCCTTATCGTGAGCCGGATCAGGCCGCGATCAGGCGGCAAATTCAAGGCCGCGGCGGCGGGACGCTTATCATGGCGGCAGCGTCAGGTCGAAGGCGCGGACCTCCCCCGCACGAACCTCGACCTCCTGCGCCGCAGCGCGTCCACGGTACTCGGCCCGCGCCGTGTAGCGTCCGGGCAGCAGCAGCGGCCGTGCCTCGGCCATCTGGCCGACCCAGATGGTGCGTCCGCTGGGATCGCGCACCTCCCAGCCGACATCGGTGAGCGGGCTGCCGCGCGCGCCGTCGACAAGGCGAAGAAAAAGGCGTCCGGCCGGAATCTCGAGCGAGACCTCCTCCCGGGCGCCGGGCCGCAATTCGACCTCGCGCTCGGCACGGGCGTTGGCGAAGCCGATGCGGGTCTCAATGCGGTAGCGTCCGGCCGGCAGATCCAGGGCGGCGCTGGCGCGGTTGACGGTGGTGGCATGACGAGGGTCGTCGATGCGCTCGGCACGCAGGGTGACGGCCTCAGGCGCTTCCAGATTTTGCGGCAGCGAGGCTCTGATTGCGACCCTGCCCGTTGCGAGAACGAAAGTTCGCCGCTCCCGCTCGTTGCCTCTGACGGTCACACGCTCGCGCTGCTCGACGGCGCCCAGCCGCGCGATCGCCGTATACGTCCCCGAGGGCAGGAGGAACACCGGCTGGGACGCGCTTGACCTTACGATTTCGCGGCGGCCTTGTGCCGCGTCGGGATCATCCTCGTAGATCGCGATGGAGGCAGACTCGAGCGGCGGCCCGTCAGGCGTCGCGCGGATGCTCGTCTCAAGTTCTCCCAGATCCAGAAGCGGGGAAAGAGATTGGCTCTGGCCGGCCTGGAGCTTGACGGTGCGCTCGATGAGCGCTCCCGGCAGCGCCGCAGTCACGCGATAGTGACCGGGCAGCAGTGCGATCTCCGGGACGAGACCCTTCATCATGGCGACAGTCGGTGCGCCATCCTTTGGGTCGATGCTCGTGAAGGTGAAGATGGCCTGTCGCGCTGACGGCAGAGAAGAGGGGCCGGGGGCCAAGCGGAGAAGACCGGCTCCAAGCGGCATCGTCAGGGCGCGGGTCTCGCCGGCCTGCACCTCGACCGAGGTGCGCGCGAGTACGAAGCCAAGCTGGGCCTCGATCTCGTAGCGTCCGGGCGGGAGCTCCAGGAACGGCGCTGCGGCGTCGCCCTCGAAGAGGGGCGCAGCGTCGCTGCGGCCGGCCGCCGAGATCCGCCAGCGCAGCGGCATGGCGACCAGCTCGCCTCCAGCGGCCAAAGACGCCGCCAGCTTGAGGCCTGGGCGCGCCGGGGCCGGTTTTGGTGTCGCATCGGAGGATGCGGGCGGTGCCGGCGTCGCTGGCCGCCGGGCCGATACGGCCTGCTGCAGGATGCTGGCGATTGCAGCCGTCGCCTGCTGGTAGTTGGCGACCTCGGCCAAAATTCCGCCCGTCGCGCGGGTGAGACAACTCATCCGCTGGGCCTCCTCATGCTTCATGGCGAGCGAGACCACGTGAACCTTGACCGTTGGGTGGGCGCGCTGCAGATCGGCGATGGCCGAACAAGGGTCGGCCTGACAGTTGTCCAGGTCGTCGTGGACAAGTATCAGGCTTGATGGGGCGGAGCGCGGACCAAGATTCTTCGCGGCTTCCCGTAACGCCGCAGTGATCGGACCGCGCCCGCGAGGGTTGTGTTTGTCGAGGACGGCCCCGACGCGCTCGAGCGTGCCCGCTTCGGGCTTGACGATGACCTCGACATCGCTGCAGTCGCCGGCGCGACGGTGACCGAAAGAGACCAGCCCCAAGCGCACGTCCGGCGGTAGCGTGGCGAGCGCCGCCCGCAGGCCGTCCCGGGCAAGGACCAGCTTGGCTCGCGTCTCTCCCTCGGGCTTCGCCCACATGGAGCCGGAGCCATCGAGAACGACTGTGATCGTCGGCGGCTCCTGGGCCGCGGCGAGGAGCGGCCATGCGAGGAGGGCTGCGGCGGCAAACCTGGCTCGAACGTGATACGGCATGGACGACGTCGGGTCATTCATTGGCTGCGGCGCATTGTAAGCCGCCGACATCTGGGATAGCGAGGGTGTTGCAGCGGATCCTGGCCGAAAGCGGGCGCAGGACGGTTGCCGGCGCCAAAGGGATGTACTGATGAACGAAACGATCAAGCTGTTGACAACACGGCGCAGCGCCAAGCCGGCCATGCTATCCGAGCCCGGGCCTTCGGCGGCCGAGCTGGAGACCATTCTCGCTTGTGCGGCCCGGGTGCCGGATCACAAGATGGTCGTGCCGTTTCGCTTCATCGTTTTCGAGGGGGAGGCGCGCCGGCGGCTCGGCGAGGTGCTGGCCCGCGTCGTTGCCGCGGAAGAGAAGGAGCCTCCGTCCGAGGTGCGGCTCGAGACCGAGCGGACGCGCTTTCTACATGCCCCGCTGGTCGTTGCCGTCATCAATTGCGTCCGGCCGACGCCCGGAGCGCCCGAGCTCGAGCAGGTGCTGTCGTGCGGGGCGGCCGCGTTCAACCTCTGCCTGGCCGCCAACGCCCTCGGGTATGCCTCGTGCTGGCTGACCGGCTGGGCGGCCTTCAGCCCGGGAGTGGCGCGCGCGCTCGGGCTTGGCGAGGGCGAGCGTATTGCCGGCTTCGTTCATGTTGGGACGGCGCGCGAACGCCAGGCGGAGCGCCCGCGTCCCGATCTCGCGCGCATCGTCTCGCGCTGGGACGGCTGAGGCGGGCATCATCGTCAGTCGCCGATGATGTGTACGACGACCTGGCGGCGATGCGGTGCGGCCCGGTGCTCGAAGAGGAAGACGCCCTGCCATGTGCCGAGCATGAGGCGTCCGGCGGTCACCGGGATCGAGAGAGAAACCTGCGTCAACGCCGCCTTGACGTGCGCCGGCATGTCGTCGGGGCCTTCGACGGTGTGCTTGAACAACGGGTCGCCCGCCGGCACGAGCCGATCGAAGAACGCGATCAGATCGCGCTGCACGTCGGGATCGGCGTTCTCCTGGATGAGGAGCGATGCGGAGGTGTGCCGGATGAATATCGTGGCAATCCCTGTCGCCATGCCGGCGGCCTCGACAACAGCGGTGACGTCGCGCGTGATGTCGATCAGGGACTGGCCGCGGGTGTCTACGCTCAAGGTTTGCTGATGCTGTCGCATGACAGGTCTCCTGTGCTCGCACAGCAAAGCGGGCCGACCGGCAAATCGCATGCACGACGGGATCTCGGCCGGTATTCCCCGGTCGGACCGCCATCCGCTCGGCGGCGTTCAGCCGAAGATGCGGTCGCCCTGCTGGTCGACAATCTGTTGTCCCTTCATGACGGCGAAGTCCGCAGCCTCCTCGAGCGTCGCGAAGCGGTCTGCGCGGACAAATCGGTGGGATCTGACGACGCCTTCGAACTCCTTGGAGATGAGGCCGGCAACCTGGTACTGGCCGCCTTCCGGATAGGGCTGCGCCTCGATGTGGTAGCCCTTGTGGTCGATGGCGCGGACCGTGCGCGCAGCATCTTTGCCGCCGCTCGAGCCGCCGCCGAAAAGAGACTTCCAAAACGACATGGGCGATCTCCCGGTCCCCGGTGCGTCCGCATGTGCACTCTACACAAGCGCCGAGCTTCGCGCGACCGGGGGCGCATATGGCATAGTCGCCCGGGTTAGGGCGCCGGTCCGGCAAAGAAGTGGCCGCTCGCCCACACGGCGAGGGCGATCAGAAGGAGGCCAACTGCCGTCACGGTCACGAGGCTGCGATACGACACCTCAAGTGCGGCTCGTGCCGGGTTCAGGGGGTCGTAGCGCACCTTCACTATACTGCCGGCAGGATAGCGGTCGGCGATCTGCCGGGCGAAGGTCTCGGAGCCGCTGCGCTCGGCGTCGAGCGTGATGGTCCGGCTGGTGAAGGACTTGCCGCGTACCTGGTACGAATACTCGACAATTGGTATGTGCTCACGGCGGATGGTGGTGGTCGGGCGGGACGACGTGCTGTCGACGCGCCGGTCGAAGGCGTGCACCTCGCTCAGCGTGACGGTACCGAGCACGCTTGGCCAGGTGCGGGCCCAGAGCGTCGTGCGCGCCATCGTCAGGCCGATGAGGAAAACGAGAAGCGCCGCGACCGAAAAGAATACGAAGAACGGCACGTTGGCGCGCGGCAGGTAAGAAAGGACGAGGTCGGGACCGCTGGTCGCAAGCCAGATCGCGCCGGCAACGGCAACGAGACCGACGGCGAGCAAGGCGAGACAGCCGAGACCGACGCCCGCTGGCACGTTGCGTTCGAGCACCGAGTTCTCGGGCCTTCTCGGATCGTAGAAGACTTCGACTGTCTTCCCGACCGGATAGCGTGCGAGAATCGTATCGATCTCGCTTTCGGCGGTGCGCTCGGCGAACGAGACGCGGCTGCCGTGATATGTTCGGCCAGCGACCTCGAACTCATAGGCAATCCTGGCCACGCGCTCGTTCGCCGGCGGTGCGCTGCGGTCGCGGTGGACCAGTTCGTGGCCGGCCTCGGACCGCACAATTCTGCCAAAGGCCTTGTGCCAGGTCCGCGCTCGGCGCACCTCGATCAGCTTCAAAACCAAAGCGACCAGGAAAAGGAGGGCGCATACCAAGAAGAAGCCGACGATGAGCCGCGCGATGGTGCTGTCCATCCAGGCCGGCAACGGCAAGCGGTGCCAAGGCAGGTTGGCGAGCAGATCGGCAGCAAGCGGAAGTCCGAACCAGATCAGCAGCCCACCGAGGACAACCGCGGCGAGCGGCACCTGAGCCTTCCAGCTCTTGCCAAAGGGAGATGGCATTACCTTCGGCTTGGTCTCAACGGCCTGCCAAGTCACGATCTCAAGCCAGCTGTTGTCGCCTGCCTGGTAGGAGAGCAGGATGTCGAGCAACGTCTTGCGATCGACGTGGTCGCCGACCTCGAAGTGCTTGCCGTCCTGGAAACTCGAAAGCAAGAATTGGTCGGGGCCGATACGGTCGGCGTAGATCGTGTTGGCATCGTCGCGGGAGAGATAGATCGACCAGTCTTCGGCGAACGGTGGCATGGCCAGCGCCGCACGAATGTCGTCCGCGGACGGCTCATCGATGGACGTGTCGGCAACTTCCAGTCGCATGTTTCCTCGGCGGTCAAGCGTGATGGCCTGCAGCCTACTTGCCGAGGACGACCGTGGCCAAGGAAATGGCAGAAGACGGCCGCTCATGATCTCGGGACATGCCTAACGGCCGGATGACGGCAGGGCGCCGGCAATCCGGTGCGAATGAGCGATCAGTTGAGGTCGACACCGGCGGGGCGGACGGCCGGTGCCGCGGCGGTCGACAGCATCATCGTCGTGTCGGTCGGTACGTCGCGTCGGCGCGCCCAGTCCGCCGCGCGGGCGACCATCGCCACCGGCCATTCCGTAGATGGTCCGCAACCTTCGCAGGCGGCGTCGTGTGCAACACGCCGCTCAGTTGTCGAGGAAGCTCCTGAGCTTGCGCGACCGGCTCGGATGCTTGAGCTTCCGGAGCGCCTTGGCCTCGATCTGGCGGATGC
>CAYWBX010000188.1:0-4823 GCA_964456015.1 uncultured Hyphomicrobiaceae bacterium
GCCGCGTCGGCGGCGGGCGGACGGCGCACGATGCGCTCGTCGGTGAGATGGATGGTGCCGAACAGGTGACTTTCCCGGCCCGCCGCCGTCCGAAGCCGCCACAGGATCGCGTCGCCGTTCGCTGTCGCCCGGGCGGCCTCCCGGATGCGGCCCCAGGCCTCCGGTGCGCTGGATTGCAGCTCGGCAGCGATGTCGCGTCCGCCGCAGGCGGGAGGCGCGGCGAGCGCGGGGAGCATCGGCCAGGCGAGCGCCGCGGCGACGAGGATGGCGGTTCGACGGGAGGAGCGGCGCATCGGAAATCAGGTCCAATTAGGCACTGGTCGGGGAGGGGAGCCGCGTCAGTCCTAGCACGCTTGCGTTTCCCCGGCGTTGCCGGAGCCCAGGACTATGTCCGCAAATGGGCCGCTGCAACCCGGGCCGGTGAAACGGATGGCGGCCGGACACCTTTGCAGGATGCCGCGCTGCGCCGGCGTCAAGCTCCCGAGCGCGCGCGCGGATGCGCCGCCTGATAGACGCGCAGCAGGTGGTCGCGGTCGACCTCGGCGTAGATTTGGGTGGTCGAGAGGCTGGCGTGCCCGAGGAGTTCCTGGATCTGGCGCAGGTCCGCGCCGGCCGCGAGAAGGTGCGTTGCGAAGGAGTGCCGCAGAGCGTGCGGCGTCGCGCTGTCGGGGAGCCCGAGCGCGGCGCGTGCCCGCGCGATCGCGAGCTGGATGAGGCGTGGCGAGAGCGGTCCGCCCTTGGCGCCGCGAAAAAGGGGCTCGTCCGGCGCGAGCCGGTAGGGGCAAAGGTCGCAGTAGCGCCGGATGGCTTCGACCGCGATCGGCAGCACCGGCACGACGCGCTCGCGACCGCCCTTGCCGCGAATGCGCAGCACGTCGCGCAGCGCAGTGGGCGCCTCGCGCGGGGTGATGGCGAGGGCCTCCGAGATTCTGAGGCCCGAACCGTAAAGCAGCAGCAGCACCGCCGTGTCGCGGGCCGCAATCCAGTCCGCGCCGCCCGTGCGCGACTCTAACATGAGAGTTGCCGCCTTCTCGCGCGTGAGCGGCTTCGGCACCCCGTGCGGCACCCTCGGACGGCGCACCTGGAACAGGCCGCGCGCCTCGACGGCGGCGTTCGCCTCGAGGTGGCGTGCGAACGCGCGCAGCGCCGACAAGGTGCGAGCCAGCGATCGGCTGGTAAGGCCGGCGCGGCGGCGGTGGGTCATGAAGGCGCGCATGACCTTCGCATCGAGGCTCGCGACGTCGGCGAGGCAGGGCGCGTGTCCCAAGCGTGCCTTGAGCCAAGCGAGGAAGTCGCGCAGGTCGCGGTGATAGGCGGCGAGCGTGTGTTCGGAGGCGTCGCGCTCGTGGCGCAGATGCGCGAACCAGCTCGCGACGGCGTCGCTGAGATCGTGCCCGAGCCGCAGCCCATCGTCACTCACTGTGTCATTGAGCGTGTGAGCCACCGCAGTCCCATCGCGAATCAGCTTCAGGTCCAGTGTGAGGCTTGGACCCGAATGTTAACACTTGGCTAAGACGGCGATGGCGACGGCGGCAGCCCCTGCGGACGGCGGATCGCCCGCTCCCGTCAGCGCGCAGCGTGCCGCTGCAACGCCGCGACCAGCCGGTCGACGTCCTCCTCATCGTTGTAGACGTGCGGGCTGATGCGGATGCGGCCGAGACGGGGCGCCACATGAATGTTCTCTGCGGCGAGCCGCGAAACGAGATCGTTGGCGTCGATTCCCGGCAGTCCGATGCTTAGCACATGCGGTGACCGGATGCGCCGCTCCGGCACCGTGTAGCGACTGCCGGCAAGTCCGCTGGCGATGCGGCCGGTGAGCCATTCCAGGCGTTCCTCGACGGCCGCCTGGCCGATGTCCAGAATGTACTCGATGCCCTTGGCCGCCATCTCCATGGAGATGAAGTGATCGCGCTCGCCCATGTCGTAGCGGCGGGCGTCGGGCAGATAGCGGGTGTCGAGAAAGTAGACCGACTGCTCGGCCTTGACCGAGCGCCGGCCATGCGAGGTTTGCTCGAGCGGCACGCCGTCGTGATGGCGCCGCGCGATGTACATGAAGGCGCGGCCATAGGGCCCGAGCAGCCACTTGTAGGTGGGGAAGATCAGCACGTCGGGATCGAGCGCACGCACGTCGATGGCGTTGACGCCGGCGCCGTGCGTCGCATCGACGAGCAGCATCGCGCCCTGGCGCCGGAGCGCAGGCGCGATGCGGGCGCAATCGACGGCGCCGCCGTCCGACCAGTGCACCGAGGAGATCGAGGCAAGTGCGACCGGCGGCGCGCCGGACCGCTCGATGGTGGCGAGCACCGCCGCCGTCCAGTCGCCGTCGGCGGGCCGCGCCACGGTCTCGACCGTGATGCGCCGCTCCTCGGCCACCGCCAGCCACGGTAGGACGGGCGAGGAGTGATCGTCGGCAAGGGTGATCACCCGCGATCCGGCGGCGACCGGAAGCACCTTCGCCGCAGTCGCGACGCCGTAGCCGACGGACGGGATGAGGGCCACGCAGTCCGGATCGGCGTTGATGAGGCGGGCGGCCGCCGCGCGCGCCGCCTCGTTCTGCTCGCTGGCGAAGCTCGCCGGCAGCTTCCAGGGCTGGCCCTTGCGCCCGACGGCAGCCCGCGCCGCCTCCTGTACGGCGAGAGGCAGCGGGCTCCACGAGGCGGCATTGAGGTAGCAGACGTCGCGCGGGATGTCGAAGCGCGCGCGCTGAGAGATGAGCATGATGAGGCTCCGTGATGGCGTCTCTGCCGCAGGCGGCCGCCCAGGTGCCGGCCGCATCCCCGGGCCGTCAGATCTGCGCTCGTCCGGCTTGACGGCAGGGCTTCCAGCGTTCTGCCATGCTCCCAAGCTGCCGGCCAACAACATTTCGCAATGAAAAGGATAAGCGAATGCGCGCACGAAACGTGTTCATGGACAGTCTTGTCGCCCATGGCGTCGAGCGCATCTTCGGCAATCCGGGCACGACCGAGAGCCCGCTGCTCGACAGCCTCGCCGCCTATCCGCAGCTTGGTTACGTCACGGTGCTGCAGGAATCGGTGGCGCTTTGTGCGGCGAGCTACTACGCGCAGGCGACGGGCAAGACCGGCGTCGTCTCGCTGCATGTGGCGCCGGGCCTCGGCAACGCGCTCGGCATGCTCTACTGCGCCATGCGCGCCAACTCCCCCCTGGTGGTGACGGCCGGCCAGCAGGACACGCGGTTGCGCCTCGCCGATCCCGTTCTCGGCCACGATCTCGTCGCCATGGCCGCACCGCTCGTCAAATGGAGCGTTGAAGTTGCGCGCGGCGACGAGATGGGCCCGATCCTGGCGCGGGCCTTCAAGGTGGCGCACGACGGCCCGCCCGGGCCCGTCTTCGTGGCCTTGCCGATCGACGTCATGGAGCAGGAGACGCAGATTGCGGCCAGCACGGCCGGACCCGTGCGCGACAAGCCGCTGGCGGCGCGCCGCGCGCTCGAGCGCATCGCCGGTCTTCTGGCGTCGGCGCAAGCGCCGGCGATCGTCGCAGGTGACGACGTGGCGCGGGCGGGCGCTGTCGCGGCACTCCGCGATCTCGCCGAAGTCGTCGGCGCGACGGTCTGGGGCGAGAGCCTGCACATGCACACGGCGTTCCCGACCGCCGATCCGCATTTCCGCGGCGGCTTGCCGCTCGAGGCGCAGGGCATCAGGAAGATGCTCGGCGAGACCGATGTCGTCCTGCTCGTCGGCGGTCCCTTCTTCGAGGATGTCTGGTATGCGCCGGGCGGTCCCTTTCCCAAGGGCGCGCGCATCGCGCAGCTCGAGGAGACGCCTCAGCGTCTTGCCTACAACCACGCGCTCGCGGCCGGCGCCGTCGGCGATCTCGCCGAGGCGATCGGGGCGCTTGTGCCGATGGTGCAGGCGAAGGGCGGCGCCGGGCTTCAATCCGCCGCGGCGAAGCGCAAGGCAAGCCTCGCCGCCCTGAAGGAGCGCGAGACGGCGGCCCAGCGCGAGCGGGCCGAGAAGGCGTGGTCGCGGATCCCTATCTCGATGCCGCGCGTCATGGCGGAGCTCAGTGCCGCGGTGCCGCCGGACGCGGTCGTCGTCGAGGAAAGCATCACCGCCTCGATCGACTTCGCCCGCACCTTCGCGTTTTCCGAACCGGGCAGGTACTTCGGCGCGCGCGGGGGCGGCATCGGTCAAGGCCTCTCGGGCGCCGTCGGCGTTGCGATCGGAAAGCCGGGCGTGCCGGTGCTGTGCATCTCCGGCGACGGCTCGGCCATGTACTCGATTCAGGCCCTCTGGACGGCCGCGCACCTCGGCTTGCCGATCGTTTTCGTCATTCTCGCCAACCGCGAGTATCGCGTCCTGAAGCACAACATCGACGTCTACCGGCAGCGGTTCGCGATCGCCTCGCAGGAGCCCTATGCGCACATGGATCTCACCCGCCCGCCGTTGGGATTCGTCGAGATGGCGGCGGGCATGGGGGTTGCCGCGACGCGCATCAGCGATCCGGCGGCGATCGGGCCGGTCGTTGCCGCCGCATTCAAGTCGCGCAAGCCCTACCTCGTCGAGATTGCCATCGAAGGCAAACGGTGAGGCCATTGGCAGGCACCGCCGTCAGCGCTACATAGCCGCCATGGTCACCGTCCTCGATACCACCCATCGGCACCCGGAAAAGGCGCACAGGCCCGACAGTCCCGTCCTGCGCAAGCCCGACTGGATCCGCGTCAAGGCGCCGGGCTCGCCGCAGTACGCCGAGACCCGCCGGATCGTGCGCGAGCACCGCCTCCACACGGTGTGCGAGGAAGCGGCCTGCCCGAACATCGGCGAGTGCTGGACGAAGCGGCACGCCACCATGATGATCATGGG
>CAYWBX010000188.1:4833-6557 GCA_964456015.1 uncultured Hyphomicrobiaceae bacterium
GCACCCGCGCCTGCGCCTTCTGCAACGTCAAGACGGGGCTGCCCGGCCCGCTCGATCCGGCCGAGCCCGGCCGTGTCGCCGAGGCGGTCGCCCGGCTTGGGCTTGCCCACGTCGTCATCACCTCGGTCGATCGCGACGATCTGCCGGATGGCGGGGCGCGGCACTTCGCCGAAGTGATCGGCGCGATCCGGGCGCGGACACCGGCGACGACGATCGAGGTCCTGACGCCGGACTTCCTGCGCAAGGACGGCGCGCTCGAGATCGTCGTCGAAGCGCGGCCCGACGTCTTCAACCACAATCTCGAGACGGTGCCGTCGCACTACCTGCGCATCCGTCCCGGCGCCCGCTATTTCCACTCGCTGCGGCTTCTCCAGCGGGTGAAGGAGCTCGATCCGGCGATGTTCACCAAGTCCGGCATCATGGTCGGCCTTGGCGAGACGCGGGAGGAGGTTCTGCAAGTCATGGACGACCTGCGCTCGGCCGATGTCGACTTCCTCACCATCGGGCAATACCTGCAGCCGACCCGCAAGCACGCCGCGGTGAAGGCCTTCGTGACGCCGGACGAGTTCCGGGCTTACGAGCGGACGGCGCGGGCCAAGGGATTTCTGCTTGTCTCGGCAAGCCCGCTGACGCGCTCGAGCTATCACGCCGACGCCGATTTCGCGAAGCTCAAGGCCGCGCGCGCGGCGCGCCGCGCGTGAGGACCGTCCGTCGGCTGCGGGCGGCGGCTCGCGCCCGGGCGAAGTCCCGTTCCGACTCGCCAGGAGCCGGCTGCGCGACGGCCCTTCATTATGAACGGGATGCCGATCTCCGCGCGGATGCCCCGCGGGAGGCGAACTGCCGAGAGGCTGCTGCGCGGACGCCGCACCGGGCGCCCGGCACGGCGGTCCGTCCTGCCGACCGCGACCGAGCGCGATCCCCCGATGGCGCCTGCTCTCCGCCCTGGGCAACGGCCATCGCGCGGGCTGCGGCCGGCGCGAAAGGTGGGGATCGCCGAGCGCGCAGCGACCGCGCGGCGCAGCGCCCGCGCCGCTGTTTGCCGATATAAGGCGCCATGCCGTCCTTTGAGACCACCCGTGCCGTCGCCTTCACGCCGCACCAGATGTTCGATCTGGTGGCCGACGTCGAGCGCTACCCGGAATTCCTGCCGCTCTGCGAGGGGCTCAGGGTTTTCTCGCGCGAGCGCAGGGGCGACAGCGAGATCGTCGTCGCCGCCATGGACGTCGGCTACAGGGCGATCCGCGAGACCTTCACCAGCCGCGTGACGCTCGACCGGCCGGGACTCCTCGTATCGGCCGACCTCGTCGAAGGCCCGTTCCGTCACCTCGCCAACCGCTGGTCCTTCGCCGCGACGCCGGTGGGCTGCGATGTCCGCTTTCGGATCGACTACGAGTTCAAGTCGTTCATGCTGCAGATGCTCGTCGGCGCCATGTTCGACCAGGCCTTCCGGCGGTTCACGGAGGCCTTCGAGGAGCGCGCGCGGCATGTCTACGGGGCCGGGCCGCACATGTGATCGCCGGGCGATCGGCGCAGACCCCGCGCCTCGAAAAGCGGCATCGTTTGCGCGGCATCGGCTGCACGCCGCAGGCCGTCCGCAGCGGCTCGCTCGCTCAAGCCCGAGGTGAGGGCAAGAGCACCGTGGCCGTCGCCATGGCGGCGATTCCTTCGCGCCGGCCGGTGAAGCCAAGACCTTCCGTCGTTGTCGCCTTGACGCCGACCCGGTC
>CAYWBX010000189.1:0-6541 GCA_964456015.1 uncultured Hyphomicrobiaceae bacterium
TCTGTGATGCTGCTCGGGCGCGCCAGCATGATCCGCGACCCGGCCGAGAAGGAGGCGCGCCTCAAGGCGTTCGTCGATGGCATGTTCCCGGGCCGATGGGACATGCTTCGCCCGGCCACGACGCAAGAGCTCAAGGCGACCAGCGTTCTTTCGCTGCCGATCCGCGAGGCCTCCGCGAAGATGCGAACCGGTCCTCCGAAGGATGACGAGGAGGACTATGCGCTCGACATCTGGGCGGGTGTGCTGCCGTTGGCGGTGCAAAGTCTCGCTCCCATCCCTGATCCGCGTTTGAAGGCCGGCCTCGCGCCGCCGGATCACGTTCTGAAGTACAGAATTGGTGGACGGACATGACCTTCCAGACCGCCCCGCTGAAGCGGGAGATTGCCGAGACCGGATTTGCGTTCGTTCCGGGAGAGCGCATGCGCCGGCTGCTCGAGGCAACCGGATCGCTCGCGGATTGGGACCGATTTGCCGCAAGCTGGAATGATCTCGCGCTCGACACCTTCATGGCGGACGGCGGCCGCTATCGCCGCCGCCGCCACGCCGTGTTTGCGGTCGACAGGGCGGGGAGCATTGTCCGCAAGCCCCACCAGCCGCATTTCCAGACACGCAACTTCAATCCGCTGAACGGCGGCATTGAGCGCTGGTTCGAGCCGGTGACGGACGCGGTCGCCACCGGCGCGACGATGACGACGGCTCTCCGGCTCTGCGCCGGCTGCTTTGCCGCGCTTTCTCCAGAGGTGCAAAGCTGGCACGTGGAAGCGCACCAGTTCCGCATCGAGGCGAATGCCGCCATGATGGGCAAGCCGACGCCTGAGGGGATGCACCGAGACGGCGTCGATCATGTCCTGGTGCTGCTCATCAAGCGGCAGAACATCGTCAGCGGCACGACCACCATCGCCGATCTTGAGCAGCGGCCGCTTGGGAGCTTCACGCTGACCGATCCGCTCGATGCCGCATTCGTCGACGATCATCGCGTCTATCATGGCGTCACGCCGGTGCTCCCCGAGAACCCGGAGGCCCCCGCCTACCGCGATGTCCTTGTGGTGACGTTCAAGCGCGAGCGATGAAGGCGCGCGCCTCATTGAAGTGAGAGAGGGACCGAAACATGCCTGCGTCGCAGAACGAGAAGGCCGAACGGTTCGTGGCGCTGCATGCGCGGCCGGGAACGTTCGTATTCCCCAATCCGTGGGACGCAGGTAGCGCCCGCATTCTCGCCGGTCTCGGCTTCGAGGCGCTGGCCACCTCGAGCGGCGCCAAGGCTGGCGTGCTCGGACGCCGCGACGGCCGCGTGAGCCGCTCCGAGGCGCTCGCGCACGCCCGCGCCATCGTCGAGGCAGTGGAGTTGCCCGTTGCCGCCGATCTCGAAAAAGGCTACGGCGATGCGCCGGAAGACGCGGCGGCCACCGTTCGCGAGGCGGGCCTCGCCGGTCTTGTCGGCGGCTCCATCGAGGATGCAAGCGGCGATCCCGCCCGGCCGATTTACGATCTGGCGCATGCCATCCGGCGCATCGAGGCCGCCGTCGCCGCTGCCCGTGCGCATCCCTTCAAGTTCATGTTGACCGCACGCGCCGAGAACTTCATTCGCGGCAACCCGGACCTTGCCGACACCATCCGCCGCCTTCAGGCCTACGAGGCGGCCGGCGCCGACGTACTTATGGCGCCGGGTTTGCCGGATATTGCGGCGGTGAAGGAGGTCTGCGCGAGCCTCAAGCGGCCGTTCAACTTCATGGCCGGCATCAAGGGCAAGTCATTCACCGTTCCGGAACTCGCAGCCGCCGGCGTGAAGCGCGTGAGCCTTGCGACGTCGCTCTATCGCGCCGCCATGACGGCACTCGTCGACGCGGCGAGCGAAGTGCGGGACAAGGGAACGATGACGTTCATCGACCGCGCGCTGCCGACGCCAGAGATCAACAGGTATTTTGCGGGCTGACGAGCGACCGGCGCATCGCGGTGCCAGCGACGGTACCGCGACGCGCCCGCTCGCAGCCTAGTGCTTGGCGGCCCGGTTCTGCCGGTGTTCGATCAGGTCGGACACCACGGCCGGGTCAGCGAGCGTCGAGGTATCACCGAGGTTCGAGAAATCGTCCTCGGCGATCTTGCGCAAGATTCGCCGCATGATCTTGCCCGAGCGCGTCTTGGGCAGTCCGGGCGCGAATTGGATCCAATCGGGCGTCGCCGTCGGTCCGATGATCTTGCGCACCGTCTGGACGAGCTCCTTCTTGAGCTCCTCGCTGCCCTGCTCGCCGGCCATCAAGGTGACGTAGCAGTAAATGCCCTGGCCCTTGAGATCGTGCGGCGCGCCGACAACCGCCGCCTCGGCAACCTTGGGATGGGCGACGAGCGCGCTCTCGACCTCGGCGGTACCGAGCCGGTGGCCAGACACGTTGATGACGTCGTCGACGCGGCCGGTGATCCAGTAGTAGCCGTCCTTGTCGCGCCGGCATCCATCGCCCGTGAAGTACTTGCCGGGATAGGTCGAGAAGTAGGTTTGAACGAAGCGGTCATGGTCCCGGAAGACGGTGCGCATCTGACCGGGCCAGCTGTCAAGTATGACGAGATTGCCGGCAGCCTCGCCCTCGAGGATCGTGCCCTTTTCGTCGACCAGCGCCGGCTTGCAGCCGAAGAAGGGGCGGGTCGCAGATCCGGGTTTGGTCTTCGTGGCGCCCGGCAACGGCGTAATCAGGATGCCGCCGGTCTCCGTCTGCCACCAGGTGTCGACGATCGGGCAGCGGCCGTCGCCGACGACATGGTAATACCACTCCCATGCCTCAGGATTGATCGGCTCGCCGACCGAGCCGAGGAGGCGCAGCGAGGCGCGGCTAGTGCGTTTGACGAAATCGTCGCCGGCTCCCATCAGGGCGCGGATGGCCGTTGGCGCGGTATAGAAGGTGTTCACCTTCCACTTGTCGACCACATGCCAGAAGCGCGAGGCCGTCGGGTAGTTGGGCACGCCTTCGAACATCAGCGTGGTGGCGCCGTTGGAGAGCGGACCATAGACGATGTAGCTGTGGCCGGTGACCCAGCCGACGTCGGCCGTGCACCAGTAGATGTCGCCATCGTGATAGTCGAAGACGTACTGGTGCGTCATCGAGGCGTAGACGAGATAGCCGCCGCTGGTGTGCAATACGCCCTTGGGCTTTCCGGTCGAGCCCGAGGTGTAGAGGATGAACAGCGGGTCCTCGGCGCTCATTTCCTCCGGCGGGCAGTCGGCGCTGACCTTGACGAGTTCGTCATGGAGCCAGATGTCGCGGCCTGCCGTCCAGTCGATCCGGCCGCCCGTACGCTTGACGACCAGCACCTTCTCGCCGCCCTTGGCGCACTTTTTGAGGGCCTCGTCCGTATTCTTCTTGAGCGGGATCGGGCGGCCGCCGCGCACGCCTTCGTCTGCGGTGATGATGAACTGGGAGTCTGCGTCCTCGATGCGGTTGGCGAGGCTGTCAGGTGAGAAGCCGCCGAACACCACCGAATGAATCGCTCCGATGCGGGCGCAGGCGAGCATCGCATAGGCCGCCTCGGGGATCATCGGCAGATAGATCGTCACCCGGTCGCCCTTCTTGACGCCGTTCGCCTTGAGGACGTTCGCGAACTTGCACACACGCTCATGAAGCTGCGCGTAGGTGATCTTCTCGTCCTGGGTGGGGTCATCTCCCTCCCAGATGATGGCGATCTGATTGGCGCGGCTCTTGAGGTGCCGGTCGATGCAGTTCGCTGCGACGTTGAGCGTGCCGTCCTCGTACCATTTGATCGACACGTTCTTTGGATCGTAGGACGTGTTCTTGACCTTTGTGTAGGGTTTGATCCAGTCGATGCGCCGGCCCATCTCGCCCCAGAAGCCGTTCGGATCCTCGATCGAGCGCTTGTACATGGCCTGGTATTTCTGATCGTCGATCCAGGCACGCGCGGCCCATTCCGCTGGAACGCTGTAGACCTTTTCAGACATGGCGCATCCTCCGTGACCTGGCGGTTCTCTTCCCGGTCATTATCGGCACGGCGCCGCCGAGAGCAACGGTGTGGAGCCTAGGACGTTGGTCGCAGCCGCTCGCGCGGGGGCGACCGCACGGAAGCGCACTGGTCAAACGGGAAGCGGCCCGGTGTCGGACCCGGGCCGCCTGCACATGACGGGAAGCTTGAATGGAAGGCGGTCGATTATGGCCGCCACACTCGGGCTTCAGAAAAGGCCTTCGAACTTCTTCTTGAAGCGCGACACGCGCCCGCCCCGGTCGACGATGTTCTGGTTGCCGCCGGTCCAGGCCGGATGAGTCTTCGGATCGATGTCGAGGGTCAGCGTGTCGCCCTCCTTGCCATAGGTCGAATAGGTCATGAACTCGGTGCCGTCGGTCATGACCACCTTCACCATGTGGTAGTCCGGGTGGAAGTCCTCGGTCTTCTTCATCGGTTGACTCTCGCCTGTGGTCCGGCGCCCGGACCCGAAAGGTCGCGGCCAAGATCCGGAATGTCCTGGATGGCGGTCCTATAGGGGATGCGAAACGCCGTGCCAAGCCCTTTCTGGCAGGCCCCGGCGAGACCCGATGATGCCCTGCGACCCCGCCGCTTCGCGCCGCAACCGGCGAGGCGCACGCCCCCGCGCACCTCTCAGCGACCACGGGGGCCGCCGTTGACTTTCGGGTCGGCGCCTGTCAGCCAACCCAGGCCCTCGGCACAATCTCCCCGCGGCAGCGCAGACGGCTGATCTCGCCCTCGTCAAAGCCGATGTCGCGCAGGACGCTGTCGTCGAGCGCGGCGAGTTCCCCCTGCCGCCGCCGGTCGAGCCGCGCCTGCCGCCACTCAATCGCGAGCGCGCGGAGCCGATCGAACAGCCGCGGTCCGGCCGCCGGTTCGGCGCGCGCCTCAGGCTCATGATGCAAGTGATCGAGTGCAATGGACTTCATGGTGTCGTTCCTCACGTTCGGAAAGACAACAGCATCCTGCCACGGGGCTCCGGGGGAGCGCCGCCTGCCGGCTACGCCCTCCGGCCTCGTGTTCTGCTGTTATCCGCCTCCTCGGGCGGACGCCCTGAGTTCGATCAGCGCCAGAAGCTCGCCGGGATTCGGCCGTTGCTGCGGATGTAGGCGATCTGCTCGGCGGTGAAGCCGAGATCGGCCAACCGCTCGTCCGACATGCGCGACATCTGGAACCGGACTTCCGCCTCTCCCCGGCGGATGCGGGCCTCGATCAGACGGGCAAAGAAGCCCTTGCGGCGGGCCGTGCCCTCGGCGGGCGTCGGTCCGATTGCCTCGAAGGTGGTTGTCGTTGTGCTCATGGTTTGCCTCAACTCTTGTGTTCTTGATGAGGTTTCTTGGTGGATCGCCGCCCTTGAGCGGCTGATCGCAACCGCAATGTAGGGATGTTCGCCCAGGATTGAAAGAACCATCGTGCGTCGCACCATTGCAGAAAAAGCATAGCTTTAGAATTGTTCATTCAATCGGTTATATTCTTGTCGCAATTGCTGCAACGCAAACACCCAGGACCGAGAACCGAGTCGCTTAAACGCTGGGCAGTTTCCTCTCTAACCGTCAGTTAACGATGTTTCATTCAACAATCTGTCATCTGGATAATCCGCTGAGCGCAAACGCGGCCTTGGCACGTGCCGGGGGAGGCCAGGCCGCCCGTTCGCTGGTAGGAGACCCGCGCCGGCGGTGAGCTTGCCAGGCGACGCTCAGCGTCCCGGATCACAAGGCCACGTCGGGGGTGACGCGGGCTGGCCCCGGCGCCTCAGACGGCGCCGCCGCCCCCAGCATCCGTCGCGTCGGGCTCTCCGTTTGGCGGTCGCGCTGACGCCGGCTGTTGGCTATGGTTCCATGAGGTCGTGCAGGCGTTCCGCGCCAGGTGCGGCCGTCCCAGGGGGAAGTCGGCCGGGGGCATGTCGGGGGATCGGAAAGCATGGGGAAGCGCGCGATATTCGGCGGCGTCGGGGTTCCGGTCCTTCTCCTTGCCCCGCAGCTTCTTGTGGTTCTGATCTTCTTCTATTGGCCGGCCAGCCAGGCGCTCTGGCAATCGTTTCTCCTGCAGGATGCCTTCGGGCTGCGCACGGAGTTCGTCTGGCTGGAAAATTACGCCGACCTCTTCAAGCAGCCGGACTACTACAAGGCGATGCGCAACACGGCGGTCTTCGCCGTCGCCGTGACCGTCCTGTCCCTGTCGATCGCGCTTTACCTCGCAACGCAGGCCGACAAGAGCATCCGTGGCGCCGGCGTTTACAAGACGCTGCTGATTTGGCCCTACGCGGTGGCTCCCGCCGTGGCCGGTGTCCTTTGGTTGTTCATGTTTCAGCCGTCGCTCGGCATCGTCGCGCGGGGCCTGCGGGCGTTGGGGATCGACTGGAACCCGCTGCTCAACGGCAATCACGCCATGACGCTCTGCATCCTGGCCGCGACCTGGAAGCAGATCAGCTACAATTTTCTTTTTTTTCTCGCGGGACTGCAGGCCATCCCCCGGTCCGTGCTTGAGGCGGCGGCAATCGACGGCGCGAGCCCGCTGCGGCGGTTCTGGACGGTGACCTTCCCGCTGCTTTCGCCGACGGCCTTCTTCCTGCTCGTCG
>CAYWBX010000190.1:0-6517 GCA_964456015.1 uncultured Hyphomicrobiaceae bacterium
CACCACGGCGACGGCAAAGATGCGCGTCAAGAGTCCTTTGCTCTTTGCCAGCGCACGGCCAAGCCGCATGGCGGCGAGCACGCCCATGGCGCCACCGGCAAGCAAGAGCGATGCGAGCCACCAGTCGACGAGGCCCGATGCGGCGTAGCTTCCCGCCGTAGTGAGGCCGAAGGCGGTGACCGCGACGAGCGACGTTCCGATGGCGCTGGCGATCGGCATCTCGGTCGCGAACATCAGCGCGGGCACGATCAGGAATCCGCCGCCGATTCCGAAGAAGCCCGACAAGAGCCCTACGCCAGCGCCGCTTGCAAGCAGCCGCGGGACCAGTCGCTGCGCGTTCGCGTGCGAGAGCCGAGATCCAACGGCGCCCGTTTCCGGAGCGCGCCGTAGCATTGAGATGCCCACTGCGATCATTGCGAGCCCGAAGAGGGCGAGAAGGCGCTTGCCGTCGATGGCCTTGCCGGCGGCGGCTCCAATCGCGGCGCCGAAGCTGCCCGCCGCCGCGAAGACCAGGGCGCACGGCCATCTGACGGTTCCCTGACGCGCATGTGCGGCAAGGCCCATCGCGGCATTGGCGGCGACGGCGAGGGCGGCCGTCCCGATCGCGATATGGGGCGATGGGACGCCGACCAGGTAGACGAGAAGGGGAACGGCGAGAATCGAGCCGCCGCCACCGACGAGGCCGAGCACGAGACCGATGGCGCTTCCTGAGCCAAGCGCGAGCAGCGCGTTGAGCGCCATGCCGGTCATTTCGCTGACCCCCGATCACGCCGGTTGCTGGCTTTGGTTCCAGGGCATCCGCTTGAGCAGCTCAGCCATACCGCACCAACCCGTCACGCCGGAGAGGATCTGGCCGGCTCCGACGAGCACAGACACGGCCAGGAATGCCGGATTGACGAAGGAGCTCAGAAGTATGCCGACGAGCACCAGTCCGCCGGCGGCAAGCTGGACCTGCCGCATGATCTCGATCGGCTGCCGGCGATTGGTGATGACCGGCAATCCGGCGCGCTTCCAGCTTTCGATGCCGCCTTCGACGACGTAGGCCTCGCAGCCCGCCGCCTCGGCTAACCGGCCGGCGTTGACGGTCGTGCGATGGCCGGACCGGCAGTGGAAGACGAGCGCGCGCGCCTCGCCCTGAAGAGAGGTCAGGCGGTCGAGCGGCACGTTGCGGGCGCCCGGGATGCGCTCGCGCGCGTGCTCATCGGCGCCGCGAATGTCGATCAGCAAGGCGCCCTCTTCGATCAGTCGCTTGGCTTCGGCGGGCGAGATGGCAGGAAGGCTCATGAGTTCAGTCTCTCATCGGTTTGAAAGGATCGAGGATAGGTCGGGTTGGGGCGAACGCGGAGCGCGCGTCAGGACTTCGCTGACTTCCGCACGGCGCGGGCCGGTCGCGGGCAGTAAAGCGTCTGCAGATGTCCGAGAAGCTCCTCGATGCGCGGATCGGCGACGCGATACCAGAGCGTCTGGCTCTCGCGGCGGAACGTGACGATGCCTTCCTCGCGCATCCGGGCGAGATGCTGCGAGAGCGCCGACTGCGAAAGGCCGACGGCATCGGCAAGCGTGCCGACCGTGGCCTCCCCCCATTCCACGAGCCGGCACAGGATCATCAGGCGCCGCTCGTTGGCGAGCGCCTTGAGCACGCCGGCGACCTCGGTCGCGTTGGCTTCGAACGTCAGGAGATCAGAGGGTTCTTGAGGCATGGTCGTGCATGTCGCAATTTCAGTAGTTGCTAAATAAGCAAATTTCGATATATGTCAAGCAGACAAATGTTGAAGGCAAAGGAGGATGACCATGGCGAGCGTTGCCCCCATGATCCGCGCCTTTTTCGACGAGCCGACCAATACGGTGAGCTATCTGGTGTTCGATCCCGGAACGCGCCGTGGAGCGATCATCGACCCGGTCCTCGACTTCGACCATCGCACCGGCAATGCCTCGACCAGATCGGCCGACGCCATCCTCGAGGCCGCGAAATCCGAGAAGGTGACGATCGAATGGGCGCTCGAGACGCACGCCCACGCCGATCACCTCTCGGGCGCGCCGTACATCAAGCTCAAGACCGGGGCAAGGGTCGGGATCGGCGAACACATCCGCGACGTGCAGAAGATCTTCAGGCCGGTCTTCAACGCGACCGACATCGCGGGCGACGGCAGCGAGTTCGACGCCTTGTTCAAGGACGGCGAGCACTTTCGGATCGGCGATCTTGACGTCGAGGTGTTGTACGTACCCGGGCACACGCCGGCCGATGTCGCCTACAGGATCGCCGACGCGGTCTTTGTCGGCGACACGCTCTTCATGCCGGACTACGGCTCCGCCCGGGCGGACTTCCCCGGCGGCGACGCGCGCCAGCTCTACCGGTCGATCCGCAAGCTGCTTTCACTGCCGCCCGAGACGCGCCTCTTCATGTGCCACGACTACAAGGCGCCGGGGCGCGATCACTACGCCTGGGAGACGACGGTCGCAGAGCAGCGCGCCAACAACGTGCATGTGAGGGACGGCGTCACCGAGGACGAATTCGTGACGATGCGCGAGGCGCGGGACGCCAAGCTCGCGACGCCGTTGCTGCTGTTGCCGTCGATCCAGGTCAACATTCGGGCAGGCAAGCTGCCGCCGGCCGAGAGCGACGGCGTACACTATCTCAAGATTCCGGTCCGCTTGACGAGCTGAGCGGACCGCAGGCCGTCGAAACCCGCGGGCGTGGTCGTCGAAGAGGCGCAGGCGTCGCGGTGCAATGACCGTCTGGCCTGTCCGAGCCCCGACCGGGTTCGCGGGCTCGCAGTCTTGCGGGCGCTCGACCATCGCCTATCATCCGGACGTTGCGGATCAGAAGCAGGTGCGGGGGAGGTGCGGCATGAGCCGCATAGGCGAAATCGACGAGCTGTTGCGGCGGGCAACCGAGCGCGGCGATGTGCCCGGCGTCATCGCCGTCGCGACCAGCGCGCACGACACCCTCTACGAAGGCGCCTTTGGTCTGCGACGGCTCGGCACCTCCGCGCCCATGAGCCTCGACACGGTCTGCTGGATTCACTCCATGACCAAAGCGTTGACGGCTGCCTGCTGCATGCAGCTCGTCGAGGAGGGACGCATCGGGCTCGATGAGGATTGCGGCAGATGGCAGCCGGCACTCGCCGCGCCTCGCGTGCACGAGGGCTTCGATGCCGCCGGCACCCCCATCCTGCGCCCGGCGAGGGGGCAGATCACGCTGCGCCGGCTTCTCACGCACACGTCGGGCTTCGTCTACGATACCTGGAACGCACGGCAGAACGCCTACGTTGCCAAGGTGCGCATGCCGCGCTGGCAGACGTTCCAGAGGCCCGAGGACTGCCTGCCGCTCGACTTCGATCCGGGCGCGCGCTGGGAGTACGGCGTCGGTATCGACTGGGCTGGCAAGGTGCTGGAAGCCGTGACCGGCACCACGCTCGACGACTACATGCAGAAGAATCTGATCGGCCCGCTCGGCATGACCGCGACCGGCTACCGCCTGCGGCCCGAGCTATCGGCCCGCCTCTCGGGCGTCCATCAGCGGGATTTGATGGGCCGGCTCGCTGCTGTCGATTTCGAGCCGGCACAGCGTCCGGAGGAGTTCCTGGGCGGCGGCGGCATGTACGGCACGGCCGGAGACTATATCCGCTTCATCAGGATGATGCTCAATGGCGGCGCGCTCGACGGCGTGCGCGTGCTCAGGCCCGAGACGGTCGCCACGATGGGCGAGAATCACATTGGCGATCTCGAGGCGGGCGTGTTGAGGACGCAGCGCCCGGCCATGTCGGCCGATGCCAACTTTTTTCCGGGGTTGCCGCAGCGCTGGGGCCTCTCATTCCTGATCAACATGGCCGACGTGCCAGGCCGCCGCCGCGCCGGCAGCCTCTGCTGGGCGGGTCTCAGAAACACCTACTTCTGGATCGATCCGAAGAGCGGCATCGGGGGCACCATCATGATGCAGCTTCTGCCGTTCGCTGATCCGGCCTCGGTCGCGCTCTACGAACGGTTCGAAGCGGCGGTCTATCGCGCTTTTGCGTCTCGAGGCTGAGGAGGAGTGGCATGTCACCGGTGGCGCTCATTGTCGGAACCGGCAGCGGCATCTCCGCGTCCCTCGCGCGGGCGCTGGCGAAGGAGGGCTACCGACTGGCGCTCGCCTCGCGCCGGCCCGAGCAGTTCGCCGCGCTCGCGGAAGAGGTCGGCGCCCGCTCGATTGCCGTTGATGCCGCTGAGCCCGAGCGCGTCGCTGCACTCTTTGCCGACGTCGATCGTGCACTCGGCACGCCCGACTTTGTGCTCTACAACGCGAGCTATCGCACGCGCGGCCCCTTCGTCGAACTGAAGCCCGAGGACGTTCTGCAGGCCTTGCGCGTCTCGACGTTCGGTGCCTTTCTCGTCGCGCAGGCGGCGGCGCGGCGGATGCTGGCGAAAGGCGCGGGCGCAATCTTCTTCACCGGCGCTTCGGCCAGCGTGAAGGGGTACGCCCAGTCGGCGCCCTTCGCCATGGCCAAGTTCGGCCTGCGCGGGCTTGCGCAATCGATGGCGCGCGAGCTCGGTCCCAGGGGCATCCATGTGGCGCACTTCGTCATTGACGGGGGCGTGAGGAACGCCGCTCGCGGCCGGCTCGAGGATAGGGATGCGCCCGACAGCCTGCTCGATCCCGACGCCATCGCCGAGACCTACATGAGCGTGCTGCGCCAGCCGCGTTCGGCGTGGAGCCTCGAGGTCGAGCTGAGGCCTTGGGTGGAGCGGTTTTAGCCTCGTCCTTTCGCCGCCGCATCGGTGCCTTGATCCTGCACGTTTCGCAGAGTAGGTGAAGCTGCCCGCACAGGTCAGCCGATTGTCATGCTCTCCAAGATCGCCAATTTTCTTATCGTCAATGCGGCTATCGTGATTCCGCTCACGCTCGTCCTGCTGATGGTGGTCTCCGAGAGCGTCCGGCTCGCCGTAGCATTCTTTGTGCGCATCGTCGCGCGCCTGCTTCTGATCGCCGCCGTCGTGGCGCTCGTCTACGACGGCACGCGCACGCTTGCGGGCGGCGCCGGGTTCGTCGTAACGCCGCTCATCGACCACCTGCAGACGCTGACGCCCCAGCTTCTGCAAGGCGTCAAGTCGGCGCTTGTCAGGCTGCACCCGCAGGCCTGGGACGCCGCCGCGTTGCGGATACTCCGGCTGCCCGGCTGGCTCGTCATCGGCGCGCTCGGGCTTCTGCTCGCCTGGGCCGGGCGCAAGCGCCGCCGCGTGAGCGTCTACGTGAACTGACGCCGCCGCGGGTGCCCACTTCACGCCGGCTTGAAACGGCGGGCCGTGGCGGGGCCTGCCAGGCCCGCCTATATTCATCCGCGCCCGGCCGGGCCCCGGCCGCAGCGCGAGCGCCCAATCCTCACGAGGTCCACCATGTTCTTCATGCGCAAGAAGGCCGAGATGCCGAGCCCCGAGACCGCGCTTAAGGGCCGTGCGACGCCGATCCCGACGGCCCGGACGCACTTCGTCAACGGACGCGACCTCAAGGGGCCTTATCCGCCGGGCATGGAGACGGCGATGTTCGGCCTCGGCTGCTTCTGGGGCGCGGAGCGCAAGTTCTGGGAACTCGAGGACGGCATTCATATCACCGCCGTCGGGTATGCGGCGGGCTTCACCCCGAACCCGACCTACGAGGAGGTCTGCTCTGGTCTTACCGGCCACAACGAGGTCGTGCTCGTCGTCTTCGACCCGAAGGTCATCGGCTACGAGCGTCTCCTCAAGACCTTCTGGGAGAGCCACGATCCGACGCAGGGAATGCGCCAAGGCAACGATGTCGGCACGCAGTACCGCTCCGGCATCTATGTCTGTTCGCCAGCGCAGCGCGCCGCCGCCGAGGCGTCGAAGGCGAGCTACGCTGCGGCTTTGAAGGCCAGGGGCTATGGGCCGATCACCACGGAGATCCTCGACGCGCCGGAGTTCTACTTCGCCGAGGATTATCACCAGCAGTATCTGGCGAAGAACCCGCTCGGCTATTGCGGGCTCGGCGGCACCGGCGTCGCTTGCCAGATCGGGACGGGCGTGAAGCAGTCGGCGTGAGACGAAGGCACTCACAGAGCGGTTCGGGGCAAGAGCGCCGGCAATGGCCCTGGGGCGCGGGTGCGCGCTCGCCTGCGTGCCTGAAGGGTGCGCGAACCGGCCTGAGCGTGATCTTCGAGCCGAGCCCGAGTGACGTCGGCGGGCGGCGCCGGGAAAGCGCGGACAATCGGAGCGCAAGGAATGCTGGCGCCGCGCCGTGAGAGATGCGGCGCCGGTCGCGATCGGCGTCAGCCCTTTGTGATCGTCTCGCGCCCGCCCATGTAGGGGCGCAGCGCCCGCGGGATCAGAATGGAGCCGTCGGCCTGCTGATAGTTCTCCAGGACGGCGATCAGCGTGCGCCCGACGGCGAGACCGGAGCCGTTCAAGGTGTGCACGAAGCGCACCTCCTTCGCGCCCTTCGGCCGATAGCGCGCCATCATGCGCCGCGCCTGGAAGTCGCCGCAGACCGAGCAGGACGAGATTTCGCGATAGGTCTTCTGGC
>CAYWBX010000191.1:0-6505 GCA_964456015.1 uncultured Hyphomicrobiaceae bacterium
CCATCGGCCAGCAGTCGCTTGCGGAACTCGGGGTCCGTCCAGGCCCGCGCCACGATCCTGGCGCCGTTCTCCGGGCACTTGCCGTCCCACTCCTCGAGCTTGTCCTCGATCTCGCGCGCCGTGATCACGCCCTTCTCGATCAGGAGCTCGCGCAGCGCGATCTCGAGAAACTCCCAGTCCTCGCTCGGCTCCTTGCTGTCGGGCTGGATGCCGGCGTGACCGTGCGCGGGCGCCGGATGATCGTGATCACCGTGGGCGTGGTCGTGGCCATGATCGTGATCATGCTCGCCGGTCATGCTGCTCGCCTGCGTCCTGATCTTCGCTTCGCGCGCGGGGGTTCAGACGGTCCGAGTGGCTCGAGCCAATGCTCGTAGATCTCAGCGACAACGCTGTCCCGGTGAGCGTAGTCGCCGTCTCCCCGCCAGACCTCGTCCATGTCGAACCGGACCCAGTAGTTCACTTTGGGCGGCAGGCCATCGCCCCCATAGGCCAGAGACTCCGGATTGGGCCAGGCGCCGAAGTCCTTGAGGACGGTGCCGCGCCGGCCCTTCAGGTAAGACGGGGTCCGGACATGGCCTTGCCGGTCGTCATTGCGCACGAGGACCCGGTCGCCGGACTTGAAACGCGCGCTCATGCGGGTCCCGACTTTCGAACGGCGGCCCCGGCGGACGGTTTCGCGCCGGACTTGGCTCCGGCCGACCCGCCGCCTTCCCGACCCGCCGGGAGAGGTGCGCCGGCCGGCTTGCGGCGGGGCGCTTTTCCCGCCGGCCCCGGAAGGCCATAGCGCCGCCTGACCTCGGCGAGCCGCCGGTCCACTTCGGCGTCGGTCAGGATGCCCTTCTCCACCAGGAGGGCCCGCATGGCATAGGCCCATTTCTGATAGTAGCCGCTCGACCGGTATGTCTCGGGAGCAAGGCTCTCGATCGCGCGGCGATTTTCGTCCGTCCGCCAGAAGGCACGCGGCTTTGCCCGCAGCAACAGCATCATCGCGTCGATGCGACGCTCCGTCAGCGTCGGCAGGTGCTCGCTGGTGTCGATCGGACCTGCCCGGTCGCCGCCCATGTCATGCGCGCCGCGTTTCGGCTTGGGCATCGGTCCCCACACAGTCCTCGGCGCCCGCGACCGGCGAAGGCCGCTGGCGTCTCATCTCACTTCCGCGCCAGCCTCACCACCACGTCAATGTGGCTGATGCGCATTCCTTCCGGCGGCTCGGGGACACCCTGCACCTCAAGCCGCTCATGGCAGATGTCCATGAGCCGGCCCTCGTCCTCGATGTAGAAATGGCTGTGATTCGAGGTGTTCGTGTCGAAGTAGGCCTTCGAACCCTCGATGGCGAGCTCGCGCAGGAGCCCGGCGTGACAGAACTGGTGCAAGGTATTGTACACGGTGGCGAGGGAGACGCGCTCACCGGAACGCACCGCCTCGTCGTGAAGCATCTCCGCCGTCACGTGCCGATCCCCCTGCCCGAACAGCAGTTGTCCAAGGATCAGGCGCTGCCGCGTGGGACGCAGGCCGGCGGCGCGCAGTCGCTGACTGATTGAAACGATCGGTTCGCTCACTTCAGGGCGCATCCTTCCCGCCGCTCCCCGAAGGGCCCGGCCGGCATCAATTCCTTCATGCAAACATATCCGGCCCGCACGAGAACCGCAATGTCAGACACCCTTACTACTGCTTCCTCTTTGCGCCCTTGGTTTCGGTGGCTGACCAACCATCCAGGATGCTGCCGTCGGGTCGCCGCGGGTCAGCCGCCTCGGGCGAGCGCTGCCCGCGCGCTTCGGCCGGCGTACTGGCGCGGATCTGCGGCACCGCGTCGCTGCCCCGGGAGGCGGCGTCGAGACGCGGGGTCACGCGTGGATTGTCCGGAGTCATCTGAAAGATTTCACGGAGGATGCCGGGGGCGAGGAATGAAAGTGGATTGACCATGACCTGCGGGTTCGCCATTGGCCCTTCAATGGCGTAAGTGAGCCCGAGCACGCCCTCGCCATGGGCCCCCGTGAGAAGCTGACTGAGGACCGGGATCTGGCCGATCGCCCGGCTGAGCCCCGACAGCGGTACGTAGGTGCCGCCGAGTTGCATCCGCTGCGCCTTGAAATCGAGGGTGCCCTTGAGGCTGGCGCCAATCAGCGGCCCGAGCGCGACGGCCTGCTGGATAACGACCTGGGCGTTTCCGGTCGCAAACTGCGCATCGAGCGTCTCGAAGTCAAACCGCTCGCGGATGACGCGACGCCGCGGGAGCGCGGAACTCGCAATCGCGGGCCGGGATTCGTCGCCGCTTTGAAAGACCTCGGCAACGACGGGATCGCCGAGGATCTGATAGTTCCACACTCGGAGCCGACCGGACCGCTCGATCAGACCGCTGCCGTCGAGATTGACTTCAAGCCTGCCGCGCCCTTTCACCATGTTGGGATAGAAACCGATCATCTTGAAGGCGTAGCCGGCGTCCGTCGTTTCGACCTGCAGCGTCCGCGGCCTGCCGGCCATAGGCTGCAATTGGGCGATAAGCGATCCGCCGCCCTCGAGCGTCCCCTTGAGGTCCAGCGCCACGAGCTGCTCCGACCGCTTCGAGGCCTTGAGCTTGACCTGGCGCATGGCGGTGTCGTTGGCGCCGGTCACGGTGTCGATCTCTGCCGAGAAGTCGATGCCCGGCTTCTCCTTCCGGCGCGGCCGCGCCGGCTGGGCGACGAGCGCAAACAGCGATCGGTAGACGTCGGTCGCATCGAGCGTCCTGCCGTGCGCCTTGACCTCCCAGACGTTGTCCGGCCGGCGGAGGCCCTGCACCTCGAGATTGGTGACGACGTTGACGGAAAACTCGGGGAAAAAGTATTCGCGTGCCTTGTTGTCGGGTCCGAGCACGACCCAGCCGCCGATGGCGATGTTCTCCCCAACCAGCTTGAAGTTCTGCAGTTCGAGCGTCTTGGTCTGCCGGCGTCTGGCGATGTCAAACTCGAGCCGGGCCGGACGGCCGATCGGCTTGCGCCAGCTCAGCTCTTCGAGTGTGAGCTCGGCCGGCGTCAGGTCGGCGACCAGGTGCAGCTGCGGCTCCTCGCCGGCCCCGTGGTGGAGGGCGATTTGCACGGGCACCTCGCCGCTCACCATGCTTTCGAGCTCGATTCCGAGCTGGGCCCGGTCGGCGTTGTCGAGGCGCGTCGTGATGGTGAGCGGCGCCGACTTTGCCTCAGCGCCTGACGGCGGATAGCTGCCGGCAATCTTCATGTGCACGCCCGCGAGCAGCGCATCGCCCTTGAGTTCGAGACCCTTCTCGCCAAGCTCCATCGTCAGACTGGCGCCGCTCAGATCATGCGCCCCGACCAAGTCCTTGACGCGGCCGTCCGTGAGGCGCACTCGCCCCTCGATCTTCGGCTCGAACGCGGGCCCCTCGCCGCCGAGCGGCAGGATAAGCCTTAGCTGCGCATCGGCCTTGCCTTCGATGGCGGAGAGCGGGACACCGCCAAGACCCTTGATCGGACTGGCGGCATCCCGTTCGAGGATATCGAGGAACGCCGGCAGCGGCCCGACGGCGCGGAAGGCGACCTCGGCGAGGGGAACCCTCTGATCGATGCCCACAATCGTCGCCCGCCCCCCCTTGAGCGCGATGCGACGCCCGCCGGCGGCCGCGACCTGGGCGTCCGGCACCGTCACCTCGAGCGCGGTGCCCTCGGCCCGCAGCAACGCCCGCGGAATTTCGATCGGCGGCAGCTCCTTCTTCAACTCGATCTCGAGATCGCTTGCCTCCATGGTCAACGCCAGCTGGCGGTCGCCCGAGCGGCGGGACACCGGGTCAGCCTCGCCGGACGTGGCAATCTTCACGACTCCGCCCCGGACCTTCCCCTTCGTGATGCCGCGCAGGGCGAACTCGCGCGCGCGAGGGGCGACGGAGACAGGCCAGAGCGTCTTCAGATCTTGCACCGACATCGGCCCGATGCGGCCATCGAGCGTCGCTCCCCGTCCGATCTCGCCCGCAAAAGCGATCTCCGCGCCACCCGCTTTCAGCGAAAGCTCCTCGAGCACAAGGGTCCCGGTTGCCGTCCGCGCCGTGCCGCGAGCGCTCCCCCGTTCGATGCGCAGCGGCGGCAATCCGGGGTCGCCAGCTTCGAATGTGCCATCGACCGTCGCGAGGTCGAAACGCCAGCCGCCGCCTTCGATGGCCGGATCGGCGACAAGCTGTCCGGCGACCACCAGCCGCGCATGGCGCGAGGCGATCTCGGATGGGGCGATCTCGAGCCGCCGACCCTCGCCGTCGAAGCGCATGACGAAGCGGCCGCGCTCGATGGGCGTCGGCGTACCGTCGAGCAAAGCCAGATAGACATTGCCGTTTCGCGCCTCGAATTCGAGCGTCGCGGCGCGAATCTGTCCGTCCGAGGAGAGCTCGGCAGAGCCGCGTCCGAAGAGCGGCATGTCGACACCTTCGAGCGCGCGATAGCCCGTCAGCAGCGGCCATACCTGCCTTGGAACAAGCCCGTCAAACTCGGCCGCCAACCGGATCGTGCGGGATTTCTCGACGTCCTCGGCTTCCAAGGCAAGCGACCAGGGCGCTCCGCCCGACAGCACCCTGGCGGTCATCGTCAGCAGGCTTCTCCTCTGACGATGCTGCACGGCGATGTCGACCTCGGGCAGCGACCATTGCTCGCGCCGCCCGCTGCCTTCGACGATCAGAGATGCGTTGCGAAGCCCGATCGCCTCGAGATGGGAGGCGGCATCGTGGCCGCTGCGCATCCGAGCCAGCAGATGCGACAGGGCGACAGCGAGATCCCGCGAAGCCGTCTGTGTTGCTCGGTTGCCAGGCTTCAGCGCTTCGGCGCGCGTCGCCCCGTCGGACCCGATCGGCGCGGCAAAACGATCGGGCGATGGTTCGGCAATGCTGATCGACAACCGCCCCTGTTCCGTTCTTACGATCTGGACCACGGGCTCGATGAGGGTGATGCGGGAGGGCACCAGGCGCCCCGTGCCGAGGGCGCGCGTGCTCAGCTCGATGGCCGCCGATCTGGCCATCGCGATCACATCGCCGTCGCTCTCGCTGATGCGCATCCCCTCGAGGCGGAACTCGAGCGCCCCCCGCGGCGACAGCTTGAGGACGGCGTCTGCGATGTCGACGCGCATCCCATGCATTTCGGCGTTGAGGGCGCGCTCGATCGGGGCGACAAGGAAGCGAACCGAAACCGGACCTTGCGACAGCCGAAAGTAGATGAGCCCGGCGGCGAGCAACAGGAGCGGGAAGACCACCGCGAGCAAGCGCCCGACCGCTCCGACCGGCCTCACGCACGCCGACGCCCAGCGTCTGGCGCGGTTTGCCGACGGCGCCGCGGCAGGGCGGGGCGCAGGGTGGGGGCTCGCCGCCGGGGCCGGTCGCGACATCGGCACGGTGGCCGGGTCCGACATGGACCCGGCGGGGACGCGCGTCCGCACGTGCGACCCCTGCGTGCCGCCCGGCGGCGCACTACCCATGCCGTTCCGATATCCGCCCCGATCAGACCCCACCCGATTGGTCCCTTGCTTGCCCCGGCGAGCACCGGGCGCGACGCGCAATCCCCCCGGCACCGCCGGCAGAGTGTGCCAACACCCTTCTTCCGCGCGTGCTATTTTCCCCAGCCTCCCGGCGCGGCCTCAGTCCACCGCCATAACGCTTTGCGGTAAAATCCGGCCCCAATCGGCCTGCGTAGTGCCCACAAGCAGCTAAAAACGAGACAAAAGGAAGGCGCACATGGCGGAAGTTGGCAAACTTGCACCGGATTTCGAGCTCCCGACCGATTCGGGCAAACCGATCAAGCTCGCGAAGCTCAGGGGCAAGCCGGTCGTCGTGTATTTCTACCCCAAGGACGACACGTCCGGCTGCACCCGCGAGGCGAAGGACTTCTCGTCGCTGGCGGGAGAGTTCAAGAGGGCCGGCGTCGAGGTCATCGGCATCTCGCCCGACAGCCCCGAAAGCCATGCCAAGTTCCGGAAGAAGCACGATCTTTCCATTCATCTGGCGGCCGATGAGGACAAGCGCGCCGCCATGGCCTACGGCGTCTGGGTCGAAAAATCGATGTATGGCCGGACCTACATGGGGATCGAACGGTCGACGTTCCTGATCGACGCCAAGGGCCGCGTGGCACAGGCTTGGCGAAAGGTGAAGGTGCCGGGGCACGCCGAAGAGGTTCTGGCAGCCGCCAAAGCCCTGAAGTAGGGACGGTCGGCCAACGGGCGGGGATATTCGTGGGCATGACCGGCAGCGACCCGGCGGACACCGAAGCAATGCGTGCGCCCGCGCCGCCAAGCGACCTCGTGACAGCGGCGCACCAGATCGTTTCCACCCCCGATCTCGATCGCAAGGTGCAGTTGGCGCTGCAGGCGAGCCGCCTGTGGCGCGAGCGGCGCCTCGCTCTCGGCCCCGCGAGCACCGCCCCGATCATGCCGGACCGACCGGGCCGGCCGCCGCGCCCGCAGCTGCTGCCGCCGCGCGCGATGGCGAGGCGGTCTGCGTTCGACCGGAAGGGGCGGGTGGCGCTCCTCCATTCGCTGGCTCACA
>CAYWBX010000192.1:0-6494 GCA_964456015.1 uncultured Hyphomicrobiaceae bacterium
TGCTCGGCGTCGAGGCGATCCGCACCGCGCAGGAGAAGTTCGGCAAGAAGCCGCTCACCGGCGAACAGGTCCGCTGGGGCCTCGAGAACCTGAACCTTACCGCCGACAAGATCAAGGCGCTGGGCTTCGAGGGGATGCTGAAGCCGATCAAGATCACCTGCGAGGACCACGAGGGCGCGCGCGATGGCCGCGTGCAGCAATGGGACGGCAAGACTTGGAAGGTGATCTCCGACTGGTACACGGCGCGCCTCGAGATCACCGAGCCGCTGGTGAAGGAGGTCTCGGCCAAGTACGCGGCCGATAAGAAGATCGAGCCGCGGGACTGCTCGAAGGTGAACTGAGCCAAACAGGAGCGGGGGACGGGTCGCGGCGCGAGCCGCAGCCCGTCGTCCCCGTCCCGACCACGGTAGACATTCCTGCGCACGGACGAAGCGATGTCGGCATCGCCAGCAGTTGAGGCCGCGGCCCCCATTCTCGATGTCAAGAACATCGAGGTGATCTACGATCATGTCATTCTGGTCCTGAAGGGGGTATCGCTGACCGTGCCTGCTGGCGGCATCGTCGCCCTTCTCGGGGCCAACGGCGCCGGCAAGTCGACGACGCTCAAGTCGATCTCGAACCTGTTGCGGGCCGAGCGCGGCGAGGTGACCAAAGGCTCGATCCACTTCAAAGGAGAACGGATCGATCGGCTAACTCCGAATGAATTGGTCAAGCGCGGCTGCATCCAGGTCATGGAAGGACGCCATTGCTTCGGCCACCTCACCATCGAGGAGAACCTCCTCACCGGCGCATTCACGCGCCGGGACGGCCGCGCCGGCACCCAGCGCGAGCTCGAGAAGATCTACAGCTACTTTCCCCGCCTCAAGGAGCGGCGAACCTCGCTTGCCGGATACACGTCGGGCGGCGAGCAGCAGATGTGCGCCATCGGCCGCGCGCTGATGTCGAGCCCGAAGATGGTGCTTCTCGACGAGCCGTCGATGGGGCTGGCGCCACAGATCGTCGAGCAGATTTTCGAGATTGTCCGCGACATCAACCAGCGGGAGGGCGTCTCGTTCCTGCTCGCCGAGCAGAACACCAACATGGCCCTGCGCTACGCCACCTACGGTTACATCCTCGAAAACGGCCGTATCGTGCTCGACGGCGAGGCCGCGGCGCTGCGCGAGAACGCCGACGTCAAGGAGTTCTATCTGGGCGTCGCCGGCGAGACGCGCAAATCATTCCGCGATGTGAAGCACTACAAGCGGCGCAAGCGCTGGCTCGCCTGACGGCGAGGGTGCCTGAGACCTCCCGAAGTCGCGAGCTGCGTGGCGGCCGTGAGCGCCTCGCACGGCGTTTCAGGATCGACGTGGCCGCGGACCACCGTGGACTCGGCGGAGCGGGAGAGGCGCGTTTCTGCTCGCTCGACGCCGCGGCAGCTGGCTGCCCTCGAGATAGAGGGCCGCGACGGCAAGCACGGCGGCGATACCCAGGGCCGACAGGACCATGGGAAGTGCGGCCGGATCGAGCCGGGCGCCGGCCGGCCCGGTCACATTGAAGGTGGCGTAAAGGGCCAGAATGACGAGGCTCGTTCCACTCATCGGTGCGACCTGCGATGACACAATGGTTGCGGGATCGTGGTGGCGGTCCCGGAGACCAGCCGGGTTCGTGATAACACTTTGCCAAGGAAGATTGCGCATTTGTTGCGCGAAGCGTTGCCGAGGCGTTAGCTGGCGTCCCATTCCGACCGAATGGGCGCGCCGCGATGGGAGAGGAGAGTGTCGCCGATGCATGGAGCCTACTTCGATCAGCTCGAAACCCGCGATCCGGCCGCTCGTGAGCTGGCCCAGTTCGCGCTGCTGCCCGATCTGCTGCGCCGCGCGATCGCCGAGGCACCGGGCTGGGCCGAGCACCTGAAGGGCATCGATCCGGGCGCGGTCACATCCCGCGAGGCGCTCGCGCGCCTGCCGCTGCTCAGGAAGAGCGCGCTCAAGGACCTGCAGGCCGCGCGCCGCCCGCTCGGCGGGTTCGCAACGGTGACGGGCAGCGGTATCGCGCGCCTCTTCATGTCGCCGGGCCCGATCTTCGAACCCGAGGGACGGGCGTCGGACTGGTGGCGAATGGCCCGGGCCCTTTACGCGGGCGGGTTGCGCGCCGGCGACGTCGTCCATAACACCTTTGCCTATCACCTGACGCCCGGGGGCTGGATCGTCGACAACGGCGCGCGCGCGCTCGGCTGCACGGTGATCGCAGCGGGGCCGGGCAACACCGAGCAGCAACTCGAGATGATCGAGGCGCTGAAGCCCAATGTCTACGCAGGCGTCCCGGATTACCTGAAGATCCTGCTCGACAAGGCGCGCGAGATGAAGCGCGATGCTTCATCGATCCGCAAGGCCATGGTCTCGGGCGGCGCGCTGTTTCCATCGCTGCGCGCCGAATACAAGGAGCGCGGGATTGCGACGTTCCAGTGCTATGCGACGGCCGATCTCGGCATCGTCGCCTATGAGAGCCCGGGCCCCGACGGCGCAGTCGAGGGCATGATCGTCGATGAAGGCGTGATCGTCGAGATCGTCCGGCCGGGAACGGGCGACCCGCTGCCCCCTGGCGAAGTCGGAGAGATCGTGGTCACCTCCTTCAACCGCGACTATCCGATGATCCGCTTCGCCACCGGCGACATGTCGGCGGTCCTGCCGGGGATCAGTCCGTGCGGACGGACGAACATGCGCATCAAGGGATGGCTCGGCCGCGCCGACCAGACCACCAAGGTCAAGGGCATGTTCGTGCATCCGGAGCAGGTGGCGGAGGTGGCCAGGCGCCACCCCGGGCTCGGGCGGCTGCGCCTCGTCGTCGGCCGCTCCGGCGAACAGGACACCATGCGGCTCAAGGCCGAGAGCAGCACGCCTGGCGATGCGGCGCTGGCCCAGCGTATTGCCGAGACGGTGCAGGCGGTGACGAAGCTCAAATCCGAGGTCGAGCTCGTCGCCCTGGGATCGCTGCCGAACGACGGCAAGGTGATCGCCGACGAACGCACCTATGGATAAGAAGCTGCGCCGGCGCCAGGCGGGGCCCCGTATCGCGCCGAGCAAGCGTCGCCGCCTTGCACATGGAGTGACTGCGAGCATGGCCTAGTGCAGCCCGTGGGACCGCCCGCGGCCTGCTAATGCCACGGGCTTTGCTCCATGCCCGATTCTCGCCGCGGCCTGTCTCATCGTACCGGAGCTTGGGAAGTTGCTCGGCGAAGATCGACCCGACTCGGTCCGCAACGCGCCTCACGTTCCGCGCGCCACGGCGATCACATAAACACGCCCCTCCTTGCGCACGAGGCGGACCTCGACGCGATGGACGGCATCGGTGAACGTCGCCTGGCCTGAGAGATCGAATGCAGCCGCATTGAGAGTTGGGTCTGTTGGATTGGCATTGATCAGGCGCACCGGCGCGCGCCCGAAGCGCGGTTCGGGAATGCTGTCATCGGCGAGCATGATAAGGATGCCAGCGGCCGGCGCATGCCTGTCCTGTCCGACGGGCTGACGGTTCTCGATGAGGTAGGAGGTGGTCGCAGTAAGCGGAATACGGATGGCGAGCGTCGTGCCTTCCGGACTTGCAAGGGGATCAAGGCGCACTTCGGTGCGCTCGCCGGGCGCGATCGTGCGGACCTTGTGGTCCTCGATCCAGCCAAGGCGCAGGCGCGTCCAAGCGGAAAAGCCCGGAATCCCCGGCCGCTGAAGGCACATATTGCAGGACATGGGGTCCCAGGCGCCCATGTGGATCTGCGAGCGGATGTACGCTGCGCGCGCAGCCGGGCCGGCCTTCTCAGCGGACGCCGAGGCGAGCGATTGGTCATACATATCGGGCAGTACCCGGCGGCCATCGCGTACGCCCCCGAGAACATGCGCCACGTTGTGCACCACTTTGCCAAGGTTGGCGGTCTGAGCGTAGACGGCCATGCCGCCCTTCATCTTGCGTCCGCTCGGCGTGAGAAGCGCGCTGTCGTCGGCCCACCCGAGCAGGCCGGGGTATGTGTTGAGACCCTGATTGCCCCACTCCCGCGCCGTCGCCGCAAGCACGACCATGACGAAGTCGTGTTGCGTGACGTCGATGTCGCGCTCGACGGCGGAAAGCGTATCCGTCACGAGGCGTCTGAGTTTGCCCTTGTCGACCTTGAGGTTCTGCCACGGAACGAAGTATGCATCGACAGATGCTGGCAGGCGATACCATCGCGGCGTCAGCTTGCCGGAAATGCACACCTTGCCATAGGACATCTCACGCAGATAGCGGTCGGGCGCCTCGAGAAAGTTCCGCCGCACAAACCCGCTGTCGATGCGGCGTGGCACGTCGGGAAATTCGACCTGGATCACCAGCGGGTTCAGAGTTTGCGGGCAGCCAGCGCGCTCGGCCTGTGCCAAGGCTGCAGGTGTCAGAGTGTGGCTCGCGATGAGTAGCGCCGCTGCAAAGGGCCGTGTGCGCATTGGTCCACGCTGAAGATCCGTTGACACCGTTTGGGGGCACGGCGGGATTGGTCGTGCCGGCAGCGTCCGACACCCCTTAGCGAGCGGCGCCGCTCAGACGACGCCCTCTTGCTTGAGCCGCGCGATCTCATCGGCAGACCGACCGAGGCTGGCGAGCACCTCATCGGTGTGCTGGCCGAGCGTCGGCGGTCCCATGGCGTGCTCGATCGGCGTCCCTGAGAAACGCATGGGGCTGCGGATGAGCGGCACCTTGCCGGCCGTCGCATGCGGCAGTTCGATGCGCATGCCCCGCGCTTTCACCTGTGGATCCTCGAAGACTTCCTTCAGGTTGTTGATCGGGCCGCAGGGCACGCCGCCTTTCTCGAGCGCCGCGACCCATTCCGCCGTCGTCCGCTGCTTGAAGATCGGAGCCAGCACCTCGTCCATGGCCGCGCGGTTCTCGACGCGCTTGGCGTTGGTCGCAAACCGCGGGTCCTTCGGCAGATGCATGGCGTCGGCGACCTCGCAGAACTTGTTGAAGAGATTGTCGTTGCCGCAGGCGAGGATGATGTCGCCGTCCTTGGTTTTGAAGGACTGGTAGGGGACGATGTTTGGGTGAGTATTGCCAAGACGGCCCGGCGGCACGCCCGTGGCGAGATAGTTCATGCCTTGATTGGCCAGGATGGCGACCTGGGTGTCGAGCAACGCCATGTCGATGTACTGTCCGGCACCGGTCCGTTCGCGGCTGGCGATGGCGGCGGTGACGGCGATGGTCGCATACATGCCGGTCATGATGTCGACGATCGGGACGCCCGCGCGCTGCGGGCCGCCGCCCGGACGGTCGTCGCGCTCCCCGGTGACGCTCATGAAGCCGCCCATGCCCTGTACCATGAAGTCGAAGCCGGGGCGCTCGCGATAGGGGCCGGTCTGGCCGAAGCCCGTGATCGAGCAATAGATGAGCCGCGGGTTGAGCGCCTTGAGATCCTCGTAGCCGAGACCGTAGCGGGCGAGATCGCCGGTCTTGTAATTTTCGAGCAGCACGTCCGAACGCTTGGCGAGATCGCGGACGATGGCCTGCCCCGCGGGCTTGGCAATATCGATGGTGATCGACTTTTTGCCGCGGTTGGCGGCCATGAAGTAGGCTGCCTCGCGCGTTTCCTTGCCGGAGGCGTCCTTGATCCAGGGTGGGCCATAGGCGCGGCTGTCGTCGCCCTTCTTCGGCCGTTCGACCTTGATCACCTCGGCGCCGAGATCGGCAAGGTTCTGTGCGCACCAGGGCCCGGCGAGCACGCGCGTCAGATCGAGCACGCGGATGTGGGAGAGGGGACCGGACATGGTAAGGCTCCTTGCGGCTTCGGCGCCGCGGCCGTCGCCGCTCCAGGCGCCGCATTGCGGGCGTGGCGAGACGTTACAGGCGCGACGGGGGAAGGGTCAAACGCGGGGCGGCAGGACAGGATTGCGACGCATGGCATCGCCGGGCGATAGGGCGTGTGCTCGGATCAGATGATCCCGACCTCCTCGGTGATGACCGTCTTGATGGCGCCGAGATACTTCGCGCCGTTCTCGAGCACGGCCTTCATCTCAGGCCGCGCGGCCGCACGGGCGAGAGCTTCCCGGTCGTCGTACCAGAGCTCGGCGATGGCATCGACTTCGATGCCGTGGATGGGCACGAGGGCGGTCGGGCTCTGCTCGAGAACGAACGAGAGCACGTATTTCCGAACCTCCGGCACGGCGCGGACCATGGGCGCGTGCTCACTCTCCCAGACGGCGCGGAACGCCTCGCGGCTGAGGTTGGGCTTGCGGGTCAGGATGGATAGGCTCTTGATCATGGGCGGTCTCCTCCTTCGTGCGGTCATGGTTCGGACAATTGCTGCGAGCGCCTGCGACCTTCGCAGGGCCGCATCCAGCCCGGCGCACGGATCGAAGGGCTTGCTCCCGCGCGGCGGCCCGCCTAGAGGGGCGCAACCACCGGAGCCCTGCCGATGCGCATTGAATACCACCGAACCCTGATCGCCGACCATGTCCGCATCGGCCGGTACTACGAGGCGCTCCGGCGCGTCGTGCGCAAAGGCG
>CAYWBX010000193.1:0-6475 GCA_964456015.1 uncultured Hyphomicrobiaceae bacterium
CCCAGGTCGGCGGCTTCGAGCCGGCGTTTGTGACCTACCGCGGCATCGGCCCGGCGATCACCGACATGCTGGCCGGCAAGATCGACGCGACCTGCGATCTGGTGGCCTCGGTCTCGGGCCATGTGCGCGGCGGGTCGGTCAAGGCGCTCGCCGTGCTGTCGGAGGAACGTTCGCCCGTTCTGCCCGACGTTCCGACGGCGAAGGAGGCAGGCTTTCCGGCCTTGCAGATCGAGACCTGGACGGGCCTTTACGCCCCGAAGGGCGTTCCGCCCGCGATCCTCGCCAAGTTGCGCGAGACGGTCGAGAAGAGCCTGGCCGATCCCGCCGTCCAGAAGCGCTATTTCGACATCGGAGCGATGGTGCCGAAACGCGAGCGGCGCGGCGGCGAGGCCATGCATCAGCTCGTCATCGCCGACGCCCAGCGGTGGAAGGACGTCATGGAAAAGGTGAGCGCAGACGTGCGCGCCGGCGGCGAGGCGGCCAAAGAGGAGGCCAAGAAATAGTCCCGGGGATCGGTTCGCTCAGTCACGGACCGGCTTGATCCAGTTGAAGAGAGCGATGCCGCCGTCGACGACGAGCGTGGTTCCGGTCACGTAGCGGCTGAAGCGGTCGGTGAGCAGCGCCACGGCCGGTCCGGCCAGATCCTCGGCGACGCCGGGTCGGCCGAGGGCGATCTTGTCGGAAAAGTCGAAGGCTGCGGCATTGAACCCGCCGCCCGTAATCGCGCCCGGCGCGATGGCATTCACCCGGATCCCGCTCGGGCCAAGCGCGCGTGCGAGCTCGCGCACGACCATCGTCTGTCCGGCCTTGCCCGTCGAGTAGTGAGCGAGATTGCGCGGCGTCTCGGCATGGAGCGAGGTGATGTAAAGCATTCGACCCTTGATACCTTGGGCCCGCATGCGCCGACCGATCTCGCGCCCGAGAAAGAAGCCTGAGCGCAGATTGACGTTGTGCATGCCGTCCCAGGTCTCTTCGGTCACGGCCAGCGCGTGGTCCGTCTCCTTGCGCGGCGGGGAAGCGGAATGCACGAACATGTCGAGCCGCTGGGCCGCGTCGCAGGCGGCGAGAGCCTTCCAGCCGTCCCGTGTCGACAGGTCGGTGGTGATGGCCTCCGCCGAGCCGCCAGCTTCAGTGATCGCGCTGAGCGTGGCGGCGTTGCGCGTCGAATCGACGTCCGCGAGCACCACGTGTGCGCCCTCGCGCGCCAAGGCTTCGGCGATCGCGCGCCCGATGTTGGACGCCGAGCCGGTGACGAGGGCGCGCTCGCCCGCGAATAGCCCCATGCCGGTCATGCCGCCCGCTCCTGCCCGATCCCTCGAGGCCGCCCTGCGAAGGACGCCACGCTCGCGCCCGTACCCGCCGACCCTCTGCGGGGTCGAGGGACACGGGTTCACTTCTTTCGAAACTTGCTCAGATCGACGACCTTGGCGCCGCCCGCCGGTTGCGTCGACGCCTCGTCGGTCTTCACTGCCGCAATCTGCGGCTTGGAGGGGACCGGCGCGGCGCCCGTCGTAGCCGCCGGCTTCGAGTCCTTCAACGGCTCGGCCGACGCCGGGTTGCGCGGCTCAGCGCGCGGACGGCGCGGTTGCCTTGGCCGTTTCTCGCCGCCCTCGGCGATCCTGGGTTGCGTCGGCTGCCTCGGGGCCTCGCTTGCCGCCTCGCCCGCATCGGCGTCGGACGCTTGAGAGCTGTCCGTGTGTCTCCCGGACTCGCCAAGAAGCTCGGAGTCCTCGAATGGAAGTCCGTAGGGAACGCTCGGATCATAGAAGACCTTCACGGCCTTGAAGGGAACCACGAGGCGCTCGGGGATGCCGTCGAACGTGAGCTTGACCTCGAATTTGTCCTCGCTGACCTCGAGTCCCCAGAAGCGGTGCTGGAGCACGATGGTCATCTCGACGGGGTAGCGTTCCTTCAGGCGGCGCGAGATGACGACGCCGGGCGCCTGCGTGTTGAAGGCGATATAGAAGTGGTGGTCTCCGACCAGGCCCGTCGTCGCCACCTTCTGCAGAACGGCACGGACCACCCCGCGCAGCGCCTCTCGCGCCAAGGCATCGTAATCGATGTACCGACCAGACGTCATTCCCGACCGCGCCTCGAGTCGTCGCCCCTGCCGATCTCCCGCCCGCGTGCGCCAGATCGCACCCTCTGGAAGGGAAGTGGAGGGCTTCTGTTGCCCGGTGCCCTCCGAACCGCGCCTGGCGAGGCTAGTCGCCAGGGCTTTGGATTTAGGCTTTTCCGGCTGCATTACGCAGCAAGAGCAGCCTCAGCATAGTTGTCATTGGCAACTATTCTGATGACCCGATGACGGCGGTATCATGCCGGGCAAAGGAGCGCCCTTTACACCCTCGTCGATCCTATTTCGCCCCCATCAGCAGCTCGCTGGACGCTCTACGTCCATGGTTCTCTCTGGGGATGTGGCTCAATCCCAGCGAGCTGGTGGTGGAGGCGCCGGGTACTGCCCCCGGGTCCGATGGGTTTATTCCGACGTCCGTTTATCGCCATAGCCGGACGAGTCCGGCACCGGTAATATAGGCGGTCTGCAAAACAATTGAAAGATTGCCGCGTTCGACCGGGGTCGATCAGGAAAGAGCGGTGGCAGATCATGCGGGGCGAGGATCGGATGGCGCACCGGAAACTTGCAAGGCAAGCCACGATGCTTTCGGGCGCAGACGGGGCCGCCTCGACATGACCCTTCGAGAGTTCCTCGCCGGCCCCCCATGCTATGTGCGCACGGCCAGTCAAGGATCGCCGTGGATCCTGCTGCCGGTCGGATTTGCAATTCTCGCCGTCGGCCAAATCGGTCCGGCGCTCGTCATTTACCTCCTCGACGCCATGTCGGCTCAGCCGCAGGGGCCCCAGCCGCCGGGTCTGCCAGCCCCGGGCGTGGACATGGGCCGGCGCTCGCTGCCGCAAGGAACGTCACTGATGGGGCTGACGCTTGCCTCGCAGGCGCTGACGTTGGCGCTGACGGTCCTCGTGGCTGCGCGCATCGGCTTGTCGCAAACCCTGAAGCTCGATCCGCCCGCCGGCGGCTGGATTGTCTGTCTTTGGGCGCTGGTTGCGATGGTCCCGCTCGTGGCCGCCTTCAATGTCATCGCCTACGCGCTGGCACCCGGCATGATGATCGAGGATTTCCGCGCCTTTCGCACGGTGGTGCAAAGCGGCTCAGTCTGGACGACGGGGCTTGTGCTGTCGATCGGGGCGCCGCTTTGGGAGGAGGCCTTCTTCCGCGGGTATCTCCTCTCCTCACTCTCGGCCCTGTCGCTGGGGTTCTGGCCAGCCGCGGCCCTGGCCAATCTGGCCTGGGCCGCGCTGCATCTCGAATACTCGGCGGTGGGGTTTCTCGAAGTGTTTCTTATCGGTGTGTACTTCTCCTGGCTGCTCTGGCGCACGGGCAGCCTCTGGCCGGCGCTCGTCTGTCACGGTGTCTACAATGGGGCTTTGTTCGCAGTTCTTCGCCTGGTGCTGTGAGGCGCGGCTGCGGGCCCGGGCAAGCGGGGTCGCCGGCGCAAAATTCCTGCGAGATGCGGGTCTTATCGCGCTTTACGGTCTGTGGCCGGAGGCCGAAGTCTCCCAGTCCTACGAGAAGGTGTCGTTCCGCTCGAACGGCGCGGGCGGCGCAAACCTCAGCGGCTATCTCTTCCGCCCGCAGGCGTCGGCGCCGGTTCCGGTGGTCATCACGCTGCACGGCTGCGGCGGATTGCTGACGCGCAGCGGCGATGTCCAGAAGCGCGAACGCGATTGGGCGCGGCGCATCGTCGCCTGGGTCTATGCGGCGCTCTTTGTCTACAGCTTAAATCCGCGCGGCTTCCGCGAGGTCTGCACGCTCGGCGAGGACCAGCGCGCCATACGTCCCCGCGACCGTGCCGAGGACGTCGCGGCTGCCATCGCCTGGATCCGCGAAACGCCGACGCTCGATCCTCGCCGCATTGCGCTCGTCGGCTGGTCGCACGGCGGCTCGGCGACCCTCTGGAGCAGCGACCGGCGCATTTCGTTCGCGCCGACGGACCTGCGAGCAGCCGTCGCTTTCTATCCCGGCTGCAGGCCGATGGCGGCAAGCGCGCAATGGGCACCACGCGTTCCGCTCGCGATCCTGATCGGCGGCGATGACGATTGGACCCGTCCCGAGCCCTGCCGGGCGCTTTCCCGCAAGCATCCCGAAATCCGCTACATCGAGTATCCTGGCGCCGTGCACGGCTTCGATACGCCCGACTTGCCCGTGCGCGTTCGGGAGGGGATCGGCCTCGTCGGCAAGGCGAAGATCGGGACGCATCCGCAGGCGCGTGCCGAGGCCATCGCCGAGGTGGAGCGCCTCCTTAAGGCCGCTCTCGAGTGACGCCCCGCAATCAAAGGGGGGCGGCTCAGAATGTCCGCGGCGTCGCCTTCCGCAGGGCCGGCAGCAGCTCGTCCGAGATGAGCCGCATGCTGGCGAGCGCGCTGCTCATCGGCATTCCCGCCCAGTGCGTCCGGATGACGATGTGGCTGCAGCCAAGGTCCGACCAATAGGGCCTGAGCTGCTCGAAGCAGTCCTCGGGCGATCCCAGAATGAACCGCCCTTGCGTCAACTCCTCGAACGAGCGCGAGAAGTCGGCGTCATCCGGCATCACCTTGTCCTGCCCCCACTTGGCGTAATCCTTGTACTTGCCGCCGAGGTAGGGGGCTGCCTGCTCGATGGCGGTGCGCCGGTCTCTTGCGACGAACACCTCCTTGAAGACGGGCAGATCCTTCGGGAAGGGCTTGCCGCACCGCGCGAGTTCATCACGGTAGACATCCATCATGCGCGACAGAGAGGCGAGCGTGGCGTGCGGATTGATGAACCACGCATCGCCCATGCGTGCGGCGCGTCTCACGGCGGGATCGTTGTTCGCCGCGATCCAGACCGGCGGCCGCGGCTTCTGCACGGGCCGGATGTTCATCACGACGTTGTCGAGCTTGCACGTCGCGTCCTCGAAGCTCACCGGCTTCCCGCTCCAAAGCTCCTCGACCAGCTTAAGATAGGTCTCGAAACGCCGCACGCGCTCGCCTTTCGGCACCTTGAAGGCGTCGAATTCCATGTCGCGATAGCCGAGGCCGACGCCGAAGATGAAGTTGCCGCGCGCGATGATGTCGAGCGTTGCGATCGTCTCGGCGGTATAGACCGGATTGTGCAGGTTGAGCAGCAGAATTCCCGTCCCGATCCGCATCTCGCCGGCCTCCGCGGCGAGCCGGGCCAGGAACGGGACAAGTTGGAGCTGTTGGTTGTCGCCCTCGTTCAGGTAATGCTGGCCGGTGAGCACGGTGTCCCAGCCGCGATCGCGCGCGTGGCGAACAAAAACGAACTGGTCCTCGAGGGCGGAGACCATGTCGCGGTCGCGCTTCTGCTGGTTGGTGATGAAGAGTCCGATCTTCATGAAGCCGCCTCGCATGTGCTGCGGTACCTTTGATCACCGGAGTCACAGGCTCCGCCGACACCCAGGATCGCGGCGAGCTTGCCCGGACGGCGGAGGCCACGCGGGCCGGCTCGCTGCCGGCCCCGCGGCGCCGGCGCAGGGGCATCCAAGCCCGCAAGTCGCCTCACTTTATGCCGCGCTCGTTGAGTACCTTCCGCGCGATGCGGAAGCACTCGACGCCGGCCGGGAAACCCGCGTAGATGCCAATCTGATGCAGGATGGCCTTCAGCTCCTCCTTGGTGACGCCGTTGTTCAGCGCGCCATTGAGATGGAGCTCCCACTCGTGCATCCGCCCGAGGGCTGCGAGCATCGTCAGGTTCATCATCGAGCGGGTCTTGGCGGGGATCCGGTCGTCGCCCCACACCTTGCCCCAGCAGAACTCGTTCAGCATGTCCTGCCATTCGCGGTTGAAGTCGTCGACCGTCGACATGCTCTTCTCGACGTACTCGGCCCCGAGCGTCTTCTTGCGCGCGGCGAGGCCTGCCTCCCAAAGCGTCCTGTCCATAGTCTGCTCCGTTCCTGCAATATCGCGCGGCATGACCGCGCCCTGCGCCGGTTCACGACGCCAGGCTAGATCATTGTCAGTCTTCAGGTTCACGCTCAAGGCTGCGCTGCATCGGATGAGACGCACCGCACGTCTCACGCTCAGCCCGGCGCCGTTCGGCTGTGCTGCGGATCTGGCGTCCGATTGCGGGGTTCATGGCTTCGAGGCGGTGAAAATCCTCGCGATAGAGCTTGAGCAGCCGGCAGCGCGTCACGGTGACTGCGCGGCTCGTGTTCGGCGAGCCCTCGAGAAACGCCACGACGCCGAAATAGTCGCCGGTGCGATGGTCGCGGACGCCCGATTCATCGTACTGGCGGACGTGGCCCGACGCGATGAAATACATCGCCGTTCCAGGGCTTCCGGGCGAAATCAGCTCCACGTTGGGCGGGACGTGGAGGGCGTGCATCAACGGCAGCAGCTCCGTCACCTGGGAAGCATCGAGATCGGCGAATAGCGGCACGCGCGACATCATCGCCCATGTCACCACGAAATCGCGCCGGCC